>JALSSE010000042.1 GCA_026984415.1 Hydrogenothermaceae bacterium
TTTGTTGCTGTTTCTGTTCTTATGTTTGGATATGCAATATTCAGTAATTATCTTTTCCCATCAAAAAACGCAGAAAGCGAAAACACCACACAACAGGTTGTCCAGGAAAAAACTACAGAAACTTCAAAAAGTAGTGTTTCTTCTAACAAAACCGAAGTTAAACCTAATGTTATTCATTCAACAGGTTCTTTTGACCTTTTATTAAACACAAAAAGAATTTCTGCTGATGATTTAAAAAATACTGTAAAAATAGAAAACAAAGACGGTTATATAGAATTCTCAAAAGTTGGTGGAAGAATAGTTTCTATATATTTAAACAGGTTTAAATTTGATGTTATCAGTGATTTTGCAAAAAATAACCGTATATTTCCAACAGAAATCATTACATCAGACCCAAATATTACAAAATTAATAAATTTTTCAAAGTATGAATTTTTACAGGACGGTCAAAATTTAATTTTCAAATTAAAAAAAGATAGTGTCTATGTTGAGAAAATATTTACAATTAATAAAGATGGAGATATTTCTTTAAAAATTAAGACAAAAGGTCTTGATAATGTTAGTCTTGCTTTAATTGATGGAGTTTCTTTAGTTAACACAGGGAGTTATGGTCATTCTGGAGCAATTATAAAAACCAAAACAGACCTTATAAAAGTAGATTCTGATATTGAAAAAGAAGAAATTATCAGAGGACAGATTTTATGGGCTGGAACTGAAAATAAATACTTTATGCAGATTTTTGCAAACAGAACACCTTTAAATACGGTTCACGTTATACCTGTTGCTGAAGAAACAACAATAACATTAACAGAAATACCTACAAATATTGATGGATTTTTCTTTGGTGGAGCTAAACTTTACTCTTTATTAGGAGAAATCACTGCAAAATACAAGAAACTCTGGAATGTTAACCTTTCTTTAAGGGATACTATAAATTTTGGATTTTTTGGAATTTTAGGAAAACCTTTATTTTTACTGCTTCACTTTTTCTACAATTTCATACCAAACTGGGGAATAGCAATTATTTTACTTACAGTTCTTATAAGGATTGTTTTCTTCCCGTTAAACCATAAAAGTTTAAAATCAATGAAAAAGATGGCAGACCTTGCCCCTGAAATTGAAAAACTCAGGAAAAAATACGCAAAAGACCCTCAAAAATTACAGGCTGAAATTATGAAGCTCTATTCAGAGGCAGGGGCTAACCCAATGAGTGGATGTCTGCCTATTGTAGTCCAGATACCTGTATTTATTGCCCTTTACAACGTTTTAATGGTAACTGTTGAGCTGAAAAATATCCCATTCTTATGGATACCAGATTTATCAGATAAAGACCCTTACTACATTTTGCCAATACTAATGGGTTTATCAATGATAGCCCAGCAGTGGATTACCCCATCAAGTGATAAAAATCAAAAAATGATAATGTATGTAATGGCTGGTGTATTTACATTCCTGTTTATGAATTTCCCTGCTGGACTTGTTTTATACTGGTTAACTAACAATATACTTGGAATAGCCCAGAGTTTTATAATAAATAAGCAGATGGGTAGATATAAAAAATCCTAAGGTTGCAAATTAAGAAAATGGAATAAATTAAATTGAACCATAAACAATATTTATATCAATCTAACTTTCAAAATGGAAAAAGATACAATTGTTGCAAATGCAACCCCTTTAATGCCTTCCGCAGTCTCAATTATTAGAATAAGCGGAAATAAGGCATTTGAAATCGGGAAAAAACTTACAAATAAGAAAGAAAATATTAAAGAAAGAACAGCTTATTTTTCAAAAATATTAGACAGAAATAATGAAATTATTGATGAAGGAATTGTTCTGTTTTTTAAATCTCCAAAGAGCTTTACAGGGGAAGATGTTGTTGAAATTCAAACCCATGGAAGTGTTCCTGTTGTCAAAAAGATAATATCTGAAGCAATTTATTACGGGGCAAGATTTGCAGAACCGGGGGAATTTACTAAAAGGGCATTCCTTAATGGTAAGATTGATTTAACTCAGGCTGAAGCCATAGCCCAGTTAATAGAAGCCCAATCTGAAAAGGCTTCAAAAGCAGCAGTTAACATATTAGAAGGTAAACTACACAAAAAAGTACAGCAATTAAAAAACAAATTGATGGAAGTTGTATCTCTAATTGAGGCAGAATTAAATTTTCCAGAAGATGTTGAAGAACTTGATTTTAATCTCATAAAATCAAACTTAAATGAAGTTTTACAGAATATAGAAGGTTTAATTAAAACCTACAAAAAAGGAGAACTGATTAGGGAAGGTATAAAGTTGGCAATTGTTGGAAAGCCAAATGTTGGAAAGTCTTCACTTTTTAATAGTTTTGTTGGGTATGAAAGGGCTATTGTTTCTGATATAGAAGGAACTACAAGAGATTTTATAGAAGAATCTTTAATGATAAAGGGTATTCCTGTAAAGTTGTTAGATACAGCAGGAATAAGGGAAACTAAAGATAAAATAGAAAGTTTAGGAATAAAACTTGCTAAAGACAAAATAAAAGAAGCTGATATTATCATTTTTGTTTTTGATGTTTCTGAAGGAATCACTAAAGAAGATTTAGAAATTTACGAAGAAATAAAAGACAAAAATCCTATAATTGTTGGAAATAAAATAGATTTACATCTTGATAAAATTAATGAAAAGTATTATTTTAAGGATATAATATTTTTGAGTTCAAAAACTTTACAGGGTTTTGACCAATTAGAAAACGAAATTTCAAAAAGACTTGGACTTTTAGAATTTCAGGATGAGGAAATTTATATCAATTTAAGACATTTTGAAATTTTAAAACAAGCTGAAAACAAACTAAAAAATATTTTAGATAATTTACAAAACTACGAAGAATTTAAAGAAATTCTAATTTTAGAAATCCAGGAAATTGAAAATTTATTAAAAGAAATTATAGGTGAAATTACTACAGAAGATATCCTTGGAAATATTTTCGCAAATTTTTGCATAGGAAAATAAAATCAAAAAATCAACTAATACAAAATCAAAGGAGGATTTGTAAAGATTATGGCTACAAAAGTTAATGGAACTACAACTGTTGAAGACTTGAAAAAAATGACAATACAGGAGCTTCAAAAGTTAGGAAAGGAAATTGGTTTACAGAGAACCACAGGACTAAAAAAAGATGAGCTTATAAATAAAATATTAGAAAAAAAAGCATTAGCTGAAGGTCTAAATTTTATAAAAGGTGTACTTGAAGTACTACCTGAAGGTTATGGATTTATCCGTTCCCCAGAAAATAACTATTCACCCCATTCATCAGATATTTATGTGTCTCCTTCACAGATAAAAAAGTTTGGTCTGAAAACTGGTGATTACATAGTTGGTATTGCCAGATTACCTAAAGACAATGAAAAATACAGGGCTTTAATAAAAATAGAGGCTGTTAATGCAGTAGAACCTGAATTTTTAAGAAAAAGAACCCCATTTGAAAAGCTTATACCTTACCACCCAACAGAAAGGTTTAATTTAGAATACGACCCATCTGATTTATCTACAAGGGTTATCAGTCTTATTGCTCCAACAGGAAAAGGACAGAGGGGATTAATTGTTGCACCGCCAAAAGCAGGTAAAACTGTAATTATCCAGAGAATAGCAAAAGCATTAATTAAAAACCACCCTGAAGTTTTTCTGATTGTTTTACTTATTGATGAAAGACCTGAAGAAGTTACTGAAATGAGAAGAATTGTTGGCGAAGGTGGAGAAGTTATTGCATCTACATTTGATGAGCCACCAGAAAGACATATCCAGATTTCAGAACTTGTAATAGAAAGGGCTAAAAGACTTGTGGAACACAAACAGGATGTTGTTATATTACTTGACTCAATAACAAGATTGGCAAGGGCTTCAAATGCCACAACACCACCTTCAGGAAGGGTTTTATCTGGTGGATTAGAAGCAACAGCATTACAGAGACCTAAAAAATTCTTTGGTGCTGCAAGGAACATAGAAGATGGAGGAAGTTTAACTATACTTGCAACAGCTCTTATAGAAACAGGTTCAAGAATGGATGATGTTATATTTGAAGAATTTAAAGGAACTGGAAATATGGAGCTTTATTTAGATAGAAAACTGATGGAAAGAAGAATATTCCCTGCGATAAACATAGGTAAAACAGGGACAAGAAAAGAAGAATTGCTGCTTGAAGATTGGGAATTACAGAGGTTATGGATACTCAGAAAATTCTTATCAACAATGGATGAAGTGGAAGCAATGGAGTTCCTGTTAAGTAAACTCAGTAAATTTAAAACAAACAGGGAATTCCTACAATCTATGAATACTTGATAAAGCTGTAAAAATTGTATTACAATAATAGTTTAAAATTATTTTGGAGGTTTGAAGTTGAAAAAGGATATTCATCCAGAACTAAAGCTAACCCATTTTGTTTGTGGATGTGGAAACGAGTTTGATATTCTTACTGTAAAAGGTGGAACAGTCCATCTTGAAGTGTGTAACCAATGTCATCCATTTTATACAGGGAAATTAAGAATTAAGCCTATGTTCTTAGAATTACAGGGAGCTACTTCAAAGGAATAGACCTTGATTTTTTGGAAAATTTCCATATATAAAAGGTAAAATAAAAATTTTACCTGAGGGATATGAATAAAAACTTATTAAATAAACTTGAAAATTTAGAAGAAAAATTAAAGCAGTTAGAAGGAGAGTTATCTAACCCTGAATTAGTTAAAAATCCAAAGAAATATCAGGAAATTGCTAAAGAACATAAAGAACTATCTAACCTTATTAAACTTTATAAAAGGTATCAGGAAGTTTCAAAACAGATAGAGGAAACTAAACCTTTATTAAATTCTCCAGATGAGG
>JALSSE010000043.1 GCA_026984415.1 Hydrogenothermaceae bacterium
CTTTGTCATCTTTTTTATATTTAATTTTTACCCAAATCCCCTTTTTTTCACCTAAGAGGTCAACAAGTTCACCTTTAGGGATTTTTCCAATTCTTTTAGATTTAGAAGAAGGTTTTTCTCTTATACTTAAGAAAGGTGCAGTAACAAGAGCTTTTCCTTCGGGAATTTCTTTTATAAATTTTTTGTAAACCCACCCTTCTATATCCTGACCATTTTTTCTATAAATAACTTTAGCCCATTTTCCCTTTGAATCATCAACAACTATTACAGATTCATTTTTCAGTAAATCTAATATTTTTTTATAGTTTGTTCCGGGACCTTTTCTTAAACTTAACGTTTTTGTAAGAACAACTGCCTTTTTATAATTCTCATAAATCTTTTGGGAAACTTTGCTTAGTTCATTTTCTATACTTGAAGGAATTTCATTGAAATCTTTTTCTTCAGTCTTTATTTTCTCGGATAATAAATTTTTCTCTTCTACTCTAATTTCATTTTTTGCAGCTGTTTCTTTTTCAGGTAATTCCTTAGCTTCTTTTTCAGCAGGAAGATTTTTTAACAGTTTTTCTTCTTCATTTGATTTTTCAGGAATGTTCTGTATTTCTGCTTTATTCTCTTCTTTAGACTTTGAATTTTCTTCTAAAATTTCTGGAGGCTCTGGTTTTTTCTCTAAAACTAAAGGGTTTTCTTTCTCTTTTTTTACAATTTCCTGCAAGTTTTCTGTTTTTTTCTGTTCTTTTTCTGGAAATAGTAAGAAATAAACTCCTATTAAAAACAAACCAAAAACAATTAAAATTACAAAAACAGGAATTTTTCTTTTTTCTTGTGGAATTTCTATTCCTAACTGGTCAAATATTGAGTAAACTATTTTTTTATCTATCTTATTCAGGTTGTTTGCATTTATAGTTTCTACTAAACTTTCCATAAATCTACTTAATATTTCTAAATTTCCTTTTGTTCCGTAAAAAATTAAAGAAATAACTGGTTTTGAAATCTTTATATTTATCCCTTTTTCTAAAAGGAATTCCTTAACAAAATCTTCCACTTCATCTTCTGTTAAATTCTGTAAATAAAGGAAAAACTTCAGCTGATACCTTAAATCTTTATGTCTTGTTGAATTGAGTTTTTTTTCTAACTGTTTATTTCCTAATAAAATTACAGAAACAGCTTTTTCTCCATCAATGGAGATTTTACATATTTTTTCTACTATATCTAATGTTTCATCTGGAAAATTCTGGGCATCATCTAAAATTAGAAATAACCTTTGTTTTTTCTTTTTTAAATCCTCTAAAAATCTTTTTAATTCTTTGAAAAAATCTTTTTCTTTAATTGGAATATCTGGATTTATTTTTTCATCTGCAAAATATTCCATAATTTCTTTAAAAAGTTCATCTTGGGAAAGGGAAGAACCAATTATGTATATGTATTCTACATCTTTTAGATATTCATTTATAAATCTATGTATAAATGTTGTTTTTCCTGTTCCTTTTTCTCCAATAATAGCTCCACAGCCATTTTTTGACAGTAAAATATTTTTTAGTATTGTTGTTATTTCTTTTATATTTTGAGAATAGAAATAAAAATCTTCTTTCCTTTCAAAAGGACTATAAGTAAGCAATTCTTCAAAATCTTTTTTTTCTTCTAAAAAATTATCCATTAACTCCCCTGATACGTAAATATAATTAAATATAATTATTAGTTTATCAGATAAAGTACAGGATTTAAATTATTGAAACAAGCTGCCAAATGTTATAGCATTTAGGTATTAATTCATAAAACAGGTTTGAAATTATGGAAATTAAAGGTAAAAATGCTGTTGTTACAGGTTCGGCAAAAAGAATAGGAAAAGAAATTGTTTTATCCCTTGCAAAAGATGGATGTAATGTAATAATCCACTATAACTCTTCAGAAAAAGAAGCAGAGGAAGTCCGTAAAAAAGCAGAAAATTACGGTGTAAAAGCATTTAAAATAAAAGCAAACTTAGAAAAAAAAGAGGAACTGGATTTTTTTATAAAAGAAAGTCTAAACATTTTTGGAAAGGTGGACATACTTGTAAATAATGCTTCAATTTATTATCCAACTCCTTTAGACAAAGTATCAGAAGAAGATTTAGATAGATTTTATAATATTCATATAAAAGCTCCTTTTTTTCTTTCAAAAGAGTTTGGAAAAATTATGTATGAAAACAAAGAAGGTAGAATTGTAAATATTATTGATTATGCTGCTTTTAGACCATACCCAGATTATACACCTTATACTGTGTCAAAAGGTGGAATGGTAACTATGACAAGAGCTTTTGCAAAAGAATTAGCCCCTTATGTTCTCGTTAATGGAGTACTGCCAGGACCAATTATTCCTCCAGAAGAATTGGAAGATTTAGAAATTCCACTAAAAAAAACTATTTTAAAGAAATGGGGTGGAGCAAAAGAAGTTTATAAAGCTGTTAAATACCTTATAGAAACTGATTTTACAACTGGTTCATTTATACCTGTTGAAGGAGGTAGATTAATCTATTGAACTATGTAAAATTTTTAGGAACAGGTGGTGGAAGGGTTGTTGTTTTTAGACAACTCAGACATTCAGGTGGAATATGGATAAATTTAGAAGGGACAGATATCCTTGTTGACCCGGGACCAGGCTCATTAATCAGAATTTTTGAAAACAACCTTGACCCTTTAGATATAGATGTATTTGTTTTATCCCATAGACATTTAGACCATACATCAGATATAAATGCAGTTTTAGAATCGGCTACCGAAAGTACAAAAAAGAAAAAAGATTTGCTTATAGCTCCAGAAGATGCATTAGTGGAAAATGATTCTGTAATCCTGAAATATCTAAAAAAAGGTTTAAGAAACATAGAATGTACAGAAGAAGGAAAAGAATTTAAATACAAAAATATAAAAATAAAAGGGTTAATTAAACATATCCACAAAGGTGCTGATACTTATGGGTTAGAATTTTCATCAAAAGATAAAAAAATTGTTTATGTTCCCTGTGGAAGATTTTTTGAAGAGATGTTAGAAGGATACCCGGAAAAAGCAGATTTAATGATTTTCAATACAACCTTTACACACCCTGTTCCAAATGTTGACCATCTTGCAGCATCTGATGTCAAAAAAATGTTAACTAAATTAAAGCCAAAAATGGCTGTTATTACACATTTTAGCGTACAGATGTTAAAATCAAACCCTACACATGTTGCTGAAAAATTAACAAAAGAAACTGGAGTTTATACTGTTGCTGCAACTGACGGCTTAAAAATAAAAATTTAGGTGGATAAAATGAAAGGAATCATTATCGGCGGTGGAATTATAGGACTTTCAATAGGAAGGGAGCTTTATAAAAAGGGTATAGAAATAACAATTATTGAAAAGGAGAGAATAGGAAGGGGAGCTTCGTGGGTTGCTGGAGGTATGCTTGCTCCTCAATCTGAAGGTTTAGAATTAGGAAATATGCTTGACTTATGCCTTGATAGTAGAAATATGTATAAAGAATACATAACAGAGATTGAAAAAGATACAGGACTGTTAACAGGATATTGGGATTCTGGTATATTCTGCCCTGCATTTTCTGAAGAAGAAAAGGATTTGTTGCTAAAAAATTTAGAAAATTACAAAAAAATAGGTTTAACTGGAGAATGGTTAGAAAGAAATCAGATTGAAGACAAATATTTATCCTTAGGTGATGAAGTAATAGGTGGGGTTCTATATCCAGATGATGGACAGGTTGACAATAGACTTTTAATGATTGCATTGGAAAATTATGTAAGAGGTATTGATATTAACATTTTAGAAAATATGCCTGTCAGGAAAATTGTTGAAAAAAATGGTAAATTCAGCCATGTTGAAACAGAAAATGGAATAGTAGAAGGAGATTTCTGCATATTATCTGCTGGAGCATGGTCAAGTCAGATTTTTGATATTCCTGTATTTCCAATTAAAGGAGAAATGGCAGCTGTAGATGTTGAGAAAAAGGATATTGATAGGGTTTTTTTCAGTTCAAGGGCTTATTTAATACCAAGGAAGGATTATACAAGACTTGTAATTGGTGCTACAGAAGAAAAAGTTGGATTTAAAAAAGGAAATACTGTAAAAGGGGTAATGCAGTTATTTAAAGGACTTGTAGATACATTTCCACACTTTAAAGAAAAAAACATACAGGAACTCTGGTACGGATATAGACCTGCCACACCAGATTTAGAACCTATTTTAGGAGAATCAGAAATAAAAAATCTTTATTTTGCAACTGGACACCACAGAAATGGAATTTTACTTGCACCAATAACAACAAAACTATTATCCGATTTGATTGTTGAGAATAAAAAAGATAAATACCTTGATATTTTTAGCTGTAAAAGGTTTTGACAGTTTATTTTTGCTGTTCTTTATCTTTGATTACTTTAATGTCCTTTATTTTTAGATACTTTATCACTTTGTAACCTGTTTTTTTTTCTGACACTGGATTTTCATCCCATAAAATAATCTTTCTTTTCTGCCTCCTTGTCCACTTATTTATAAGCAAATACTTTAATGTTGTTTTCACTTTTCCAATTCCATCTATATGTAATAAGAACACGTTCCAGCACCAAAAGACAACTTTGAACTTATTTAAAAGTTGATATCACCTTTTGATTAATATAATTAGCAATAAACGTGCCAAAGAAAATAAGTTATTGATTTATAAGGATTTGTACAGAAATGGAAATTTATTTTTTTCTTTCATTTGTAAAATTTTTTTACAGGTAAAATTTACCGTTTTCTAAATTTTATTTATTTTTCAATTACTTACAAATAGTTCAAATTTTTACACCCTACTGT
>JALSSE010000044.1 GCA_026984415.1 Hydrogenothermaceae bacterium
TGATATAGATAGCGATAATTTAACAAATATAGATTTTGATACTATTTATAATCCAATACTACTATTAAATCCATCATCTAAAGATGATAAAGTTTGCGTTAAAGTTAAAGGATACGATAGTAATGGGTTTCATATTACCAATTTAGATTCCATAGAAAACTGTTTTATCCAATTTGAATGTCAATTCTCATTAAAAATGAATACATCTATAAGTAAAATAAATGTGTACAGCAACTCAAATGGTAAAAACTTTGTTGAAGAAACTACTGATTTATTAACGTCTTCTGACACAACGGAACTAAATGCTTCAGGTGGAACTATAACTATTGAAAATGATATAGATAACAGCATAGACGATTATATAGACCTTGATATAAATCCAGCAAATCTAAATCTAAAACTATGGTCTGATATGTACGGATGTACAAATGATATTGATTTCTTAAATTATGGATATCCATCATTAGATTTTGATAATCAAAGAGTATTCTTAAGCGGAGATGGAAATGAAACAGTTGATGGAATAAAGTATCTTTTTGATGAAGGAAGCCCAGTAAAAGGTATTGGTGGAGCCTGTAATTTAGATTTAATTATAGGAGAAACAACAGGAGATATTCAAATTCCACACGGTACTGTATGGCAAGATGACGTTTACACGGGTGTTGATGGTGTTAACAGATTAAGATTTGTAAGATGGGACTTAGACGAGTCTTTAACTGTTATGGGTAATACCCACAGTTTAAGCTCTAATGACTTACCTGAAGGATTCTTCAAAAAATGGGAACCTAACGGTACTACTCTCTGGGTTCCTATGATGAATAAATGGAATACTTATATTGACATAACTCACAACAATCCTAACAAAAAAACTCAAGTTCCTGCTTCTGGAATTCCTACCACTCATGAAGTTATTGAAATCAGAGCTAAAGTTTGGGATAAAAATGAAAACTGGTGTGATAATGTTTTAGTTGGTACATTCACTGACCAGGGTAGAATTAGAATTAGTGGAAAGCAGATTTGGAATAAGACTAAATCCAAATGCCCTTATATTAGTTTAGATGGGATATTTTCTGTACTGCTCACAGTTGGCGCTCCTGAAAGAAACATTGAAGCTGCAGTTATTCAAAATACAAAAAAAGGCATAAGACATTTGCCTGTATACCAATCTAAAGAAAGAATAGATGATATTAGACAGATAAATAATGAAACAGATTTTCATAATGAATAAAGTTAAGAATCCTGCTGGAATTTTAAATACAATATTCTATATTATATGGATTAATGTCAGAATAAAACAAAAGGGGATACATTGATGTACAGAGTAAGGAATAAGAAAGGTTTCACACTAATTGAACTTTTAGTTGTAATGGTGATTATTGCATTATTGGCATCTTTAGTTGCACCAAAACTATTTAGTAAACTTGGAGCCTCAAAACAAAAAACTGCAAAAGCCCAGATACAGATGATAGAAACCGCATTAGATGCCTTTAGATTAGATGTTGGAAGGTACCCAACAACTGCAGAAGGTTTAAAAGTTTTATGGGAAAATCCTGGAAATATAAAAGGTTGGGATGGTCCTTACCTTCCAAAACCAGTAAAAGCAGACCCATGGGGACATCCTTACGTGTACAAATCACCAGGGGACAATGGAAAACCATTTGATTTAAAATCATTAGGTGCAGATGGCAAAGAAGGTGGAGAAGGAGAAAATCAGGATATCTCTGTATGGGATTAGAAATGGGAAAAAAGTTATTAGGTGAAATTTTAGTAGAAAACGGATACTGTAAAGAAGAAGATATAGAAAAAGCTTTAGAAATACAAAAAAACTACGGTGGAAAGATTGGTAATATCCTTTTAAACATGGGGGTTATTACAGAAGAACAACTGCTAAAAAGTTTGTCCCAGCAGTTAGAACTGATTTATCTAAAATCAATTGACAACATAGATTTAATAAAAATAAATGTAAATCCAGAAATTCTTATTAACAGCAATATCTATCCCTATAAAGAAGACGGTCAGTATCTTTACGTTCTCACAAATGACCCTTTAAAATTAGAAATATTTTCGTTACTTGAAAACTACACTGGAAAACAGGTAAAAGTAGCACTGACAAAAGAAGAAAACCTGAAACAGCTTTCGGTTCTCCTTAACTTAGATGAGATTGTAGAAACAGAAAGGGATGTTGTGGATTTAGATGAAGAAATAGATAAACTTAAAGAAATTGCCTCAGAAGCACCTGTTATAAAATTTGTAAACAACCTTTTAACAAAAGCTGTTGAGCAAAATGCCTCTGACATACATTTTGAAGCGTTAAAAAATGTTATGAAAGTTAGATTTAGAATAGATGGAATACTCCATACAGTAGATACCATTCCACAGGATATGAAATTAGCTGTTATTACAAGACTAAAACTGATTTCTGGAATGAACATTGCAGAAAACAGACTTCCACAGGACGGTCGTATTTCTGTAAAAATTGCAGGAAAGGAGATAGATATAAGGGCTTCTTCTGTTCCAACACAGTTTGGGGAAAGTTTTGTTTTAAGGCTTTTAGGAAAAGAAAACGTTGATTATTCACTTGAAAGTTTAGGATTTTACGATGACCACATAAAAATTATAAGGACAATTTCAAGGAAGCCAAACGGAATATTCCTAACAACAGGTCCAACAGGTTCAGGTAAAACAACGACCCTTTACTCTATCCTAAACGAGCTAAACTCTGATAATGTAAAGATAATAACTGTTGAAGACCCTGTTGAATACGAATTTAAAGGTATAAACCAGATAAATGTAAAACCAGAAATCGGATACACATTTGCAAATGCTTTAAGGAGTATATTAAGGCAAGACCCAGACATAATAATGGTTGGTGAAATAAGGGATTACGAAACTGCCGAAATTGCAATACAGGCATCCCTTACAGGACATTTGGTTTTATCCACACTACACACAAACAGTGCTTTATCTTCAATTTCAAGGCTTTTAGATATGGGAGTTGAATTCTTCCTTTTAAAAGCTTCAATTATCGGATTAATGTCACAAAGATTAGTTAGAAGGTTATGTCCTTACTGTAGCTATGATGTTGAGCTTTCTGAAGAGTTTAAAACTGTTTATAAAGTAGATGATTTAGTTAAAAAATACCCTTTTGTTAAAATTAACCCAAAAGAGAGCAAAGGTTGTGAGCATTGTAATTTCACAGGTTATAAAGGACGTATGGTTATTGCAGAAATTGCACCTTTTGAGAAAAAGCTACAGGAAAAATTTGAAGAAGAAAAGAATTTTGATGATATTACAGAGATTGGATACAGGTCTTTATTTGAAGATGGTTTACTGAAAGTAGTTGAAGGTAAAACTTCTCTTGAAGAGGTATTAAGGGTAGCATCATGAATATGTACGTATACGAAGGTATAACCGAAAGTGGAGAAAAAATAAAAGGTAAATTTTTTGGTACAAAAGAAGAACTTCTTAAAGAAGTTCAGAGACAAAAAATCCTTATAACAAACATAAAAGAAGATACAAAAAAACTGAAAAAAGGAAAGTACACGAGGGAAGATTTTTCATCAAATATAGAAGAGCTTTCTTACCTTTTATCATCAGGGGTTCAGTTAGATAAGGCTATATCCCTTATTATTAAGAATTCAAGGAAAAAAGCCGTTATAGAGTTCTGGGAAGATGTTTTAAGAAAATTAAAGGAAGGAAAAAGTTTTTCCATAGCTTTAAAAGAAACTGGAGAACAGCATAACTTTCCAATACAGAGTTTTTATATAAACATCGTATCTGTAGGTGAAGAAGTTGGAGACCTAAAAGGTGCTTTAAAAACATTACTTGAAGACCTTGAGTTTAAAGGTAATCTGATTAAGGAAATAAAATCTGCTCTGGCATACCCATCATTTTTATTTGTTGTAAGTATTTTAACTATTTTCTTTGTTTCTGGATTTATACTTCCTAAATTTTCTAATATTTTTACTCCTGAAGAGATTGAAAAGCTTCCTTCAATTTCAAAATTTACACTTTCCTTTGGTAAAACTCTAAACCAGAATTTAGATGTTATTATGTTTGGATTAGTATTTTTTATAATTGGAATAGTATTTCTTTTCAGTTCAAAGGAAATCCAATCAAGACTTAAAAATGTTATTTATAAAATTCCTTATCTAAAAAATATAATCTTAAAGGTTGAACTTTCTTATGTTTTATCTTCACTTGGAACAATGCTAAACGGTGGAGTTGAAATAAGTAAAGCAATAAAACTTTCATCAAAAGTTACAAACCACAGTACTTTAAAAGCAATACTTGAAGAAACTTTTAACGAACTTAAAAAGGGGCACAAAATAAGTCAGATATGGAGAAAATACGACATTATTCCTGAAGATATTATTTCCCTTGCAATTGTAGGTGAAAACAGTGCAAGGTTAGGAGAAATTTTTGAAAAGTTAGGTAAAAAATATATGGAAAATTTTAAAAACGATGTTGCAAAACTCCTTGTGTTTTTAGAGCCTGCAATTATTGTTGTTTTAGGTTTATTTATTGCATTTATTGTTGTTGCCATAATGCTTGCAGTTGTTAGTGTGAGTGATATATATGGATAAAAAAGGATTTACATTAATTGAGATTTTGGTTGTTATTTCTATTATTGCCATAACTGTAGGCGTTGTTTATCCTGTTTTTTTTAAAGTTCAGGAAAAGTATAAAAATTATATTTCACAGATAGAAAAAAGAAACGAAATACAAAAGGAAAAGTTTCTTTCTTTTATAAAAGATGAAGATTAATAAAAATGGTTTTACTCTTATTGAAGTTTTAAT
>JALSSE010000045.1 GCA_026984415.1 Hydrogenothermaceae bacterium
CAAAAACAAGGTCTGCCCTTCCATCTACATAGAATCCAAAAGCCTGTTTTTCAGAAGTGGCATCCCCATGAAAATCTACAATCAAATAATCTACATTATCTTTTATTTTTTCATATATTTCATCAAATTTTCTAAATGGACAATCAAGAGGAATGCCCATAAAAACTCTACCCATCAGATTTACAACTCCAATCGTCTTATCTGATTTTTTATAAATTCCATATCCATTTCCAGGTACACCTTCTGGGTAATTTGCAGGTCTTAAAAGGTTATCTTCTTCAATAAATTCTAAAACTTCTTTTTTGTCCCAAATGTGATTTCCAGATGTTATAACATCAATACCTAAGTTTTTTAATTCGTTAAATACTTTTTTTGTTAAGCCAAATCCACCAGCTGCATTTTCACCATTTCCAATAATAAAATCTATACTTTCATCTTTTATAAAAGAAGGAAGAAAATGCTTTAACGCATTTCTCCCAGTCCTTCCTATAATATCTCCGATACACAATATTTTCATAAACTTTACCTCTATTTATTTCTAAAAATTATAAAATAAACTGGAAGTTATTGATATTAAAAGTCTAATCTTCTAACCATCTTTTAGTTAACTCTTGATAACTGTCAATCCTTCTATCTCTAAAAAATGGCCATGTAATCCTTGTTTCATCAATAGTAGATAAATCTATTTCAGATATTATAATTTCTTCCTTATCCTGAGAACCTTTTGAAATAATTTCTCCATACTGATTAGAAACAAAGCTCTGTCCCCAGAATTCAATTCCAGAATTTCCATCAGGTGATTTTTCAAAACCTACCCTATTTACAGATGCAACAAAACATCCATTTGCAACTGCGTGGCTTTTTTGTATAGTTTCCCAAGCGTTAAACTGGCTGTTTCCAAATTCCTCTTTTTCATCTGTTAACCATCCAATTGCAGTTGGATAAAAAATTATTTCAGCCCCTTTCATTGCTGTTAATCTTGCCGCTTCTGGAAACCACTGGTCCCAGCATATTAAAACTCCAATTTTTGCATACTTTGTTTTAAAAACTTTATAACCTAAATCCCCCGGGGTAAAATAAAATTTTTCATAAAAATGTGGGTCATCAGGGATATGCATTTTCCTATATTTTCCTAAATATTTACCATCTGCATCTATTACGACAGCAGTATTATGGTAAATACCGTCTGCTCTTTTTTCAAATAGGCTTGCAATAATAACAACATTATTTTCATAAGCTACACTTGACAAAATTTTGATAGTTTCTGAGTTTTTGTTTATTTCCTCTGCCAGTTTAAAATTATCCCAATCTTCAGTTTGACAAAAATAAGGTGTTTTAAAAAGTTCTTGAGTACATACTATATTTGCACCTTTTGAAGATGCTTCTTTTATAAGATTAACAGTTTTATTTAAATTTTCTTCCGTATCATCAGAACAGGACATCTGAATAAGACCTATTTTTATTTTTTTATCCAGTTTTGACTCCTTTAAACTTTTTAAGATAATATAACAGATTGAATTTGAAGTTTAAAGGAAAATTCAATTATTATCTGGAACAGTCTGGTAAGCACTCTCTAAGTTTTAAGAGATGTTCTATTATATGACTGGAAAAATCAAGCATCTCATCAACTAATCTATGGGCTTCTTCGGTATTTCCCATTTCGTGATTTTCTATTGCTGCTATTCCAGTTTTGTGTAATTTTTCGTGGAACGGTTCTATTTCATTGAATATTTTTATAGCTTCTTCACCGTATTTTGATATTTCTTCCTTTCCAGTAGAATAGTACCATTTACCTAATTTACACTGGGTATGGTCTGTTGGCTTCCAGCCAGTATGGTTCTCTATTGAATTAATGACATTATCCATCCATACAGAATGGTCTATTACCCTTTTAAGCAATTCTGTTTTTAAATCATTTTTGTCTTCTGTTATGGTATTCCATATATAGAGATTATTTTTGTATATCTGTGAAGATATATCTTTTATTGTTTTTTGGAATACATCAATATCTTCTAACCCTTTTCTTAAAATTTTTGATTTTGAAAGGACATCTTCAACTAAATAGTACTGTTTCTCTGTAATTGAAGCCTGTTCTGAAATTTTGCTTGAGATTAATGAATTTTTTTCTTTTAAATTATTAAATGCGGTGTTTACTTTTCTTGATACATTAACAGTTTTCTCCATTGATTCTTTTATATTGTTAACCTCTGTCTCTGTTGTTTGCATTTCCTCAAAAAGTTTTAAAATTATTCCTCTTATATCATTTGCATTTTCTGAGGCTTTTTCTGAAAGATTTCTTACTTCATCAGCAACAACAGAAAACCCTTTACCATGTTCTCCAGCCCGTGCTGCTTCTATTGCCGCATTTAAAGCTAAAAGATTGGTCTGTTCTGTAATATCAAGAATTATTTGAAGAACTTTATCAATCTGGTGCATACTTTGTTTCAGTTGGTTGGTAGATTGGAGCAAATTTTCTATTATGGAACTGGTTTTTGCTATATTCTGGTCTGATTCCTGAATATTTACTTCATTTGTTTTTATCAGGTTATCTATCGTATGTTGTATTTCATTTATCTCATCACCTGTGCTTTTAATCTCAGAAATTGCTTCATTTAATCTACTTAGTAGACTATTGATATCATCAACCTGCTTTTGGAATTTGGAAACTTTTTGCCTTGGAATAAAAGTTTTCCCTTCAACAATTGAGGCCTGATAAATAGATTTAGCTAAATAAGGTGAATATTCATAAAATTTATAATTTTCTTTTTCAAATTTTTCCTGAAGCTTTAGTAACTTATCCTGTAACTCTTTAGTTTTTAGAAAAAACATAATTAACCCCCAAGAGTGTATCTTAGGGATTTTTCGTAAAAAATTTTTATAACTTTAGAAGTTAATCTTTTACAATTTTTACTAAAACTTTTCTTGTCCTTGGACCATCAAATTCTGCTAAAAATATTCCCTGCCATGTTCCCAGCATTAACCTACCATCTTTTATAGGTACAAAAGTATTAGTTCCAACTAAAACAGATTTTATATGGGCAGCTGCATTCCCTTCCAAATGCTGATAGTTATTTTCCCACGGAACAAGCTTTTCTAACGTCTGTTCAATATCCCATTTTACATCTGGGTCTGCATTTTCATTTATAAATACACCTGCAGTTGTGTGGGGAACATAAATATAACAGATACCTTCTTTTATTCCACTTTCATCAATTACTTCCTGAACTTCATCTGTAATATCTTCAAAGTGGGTTCTTTTTTGTGTTGTTATGTCAATATACCTTAGCATATTTCTACCTCCCGTTATATTTTACACCCATGACCAGCAATCTATTTCTTTACAGTTAGGGCATTGTATTTTTTTACTGTTTAACGTATTAGCCAGTTTTCTTTTTTTATCTACCACTGAACCTACCAATAAATCTGAGCTAAAAATCTGCGAACCAAAAAGTTTTGTTATTTGTTTTATATCTTTTAAAGTATATCCGCAATTTGTACATTTTACTAAAAACATTTCAACCTCTATTCTTTGATTATTTCTATTTTTTCACCTTTCTTCAATGAAAATCTTTCTTTTGCATTTCCAAGGGGAACAAATATTTCATAAAACCCAAAACTTCCTTTTATTAAATTAGGCTTATTTTTATTACCTTCTAAAAAGTTTTTACAACTTTCTTTTATTTCGTAATTTTTAATCTTTGCTTTAAAATTTTCAGGGATATTTTCTATGTTTGTCAGGGCATTACCAAATCTATCAAATCTTAAAATTTCTCCAATTATTTTATTACCCCTTTCTTCAGGTTCTGGAAAATTAATTTTTACTAAATTTTCCTCGTTAAGTTCTTCTCCAAATTGTTCAATAGGAACTCCCCTTGAAATATAAGCTGATACAGGAGCAAAAATGTCCCTTCCGTGAAAAGTATTTGTATCTGTTTTCAATATAAATTTCTCATTTGAAATCTTGATAATTTTTAGAATTTCTTCCTTTTTTAATACGAGGGTAAGAATTCCGTTATTTGGAGATACAAAAATAAAATTTTTTGTTTTTACAATTATTGGCTCTCTTTCTGTCCCAACACCAGGGTCAACCACACAGACAAAAATAGTATATTTAGGGAAATATTTATATGAAGCATTTAGAATTAAAGAAGCTTCTAAAATATCAAATGGAGCTACTTCATGGGTTAAGTCAATTATAGAGACTGAAGGGTTTATTTTCCTGATAACACCTTTCATTGACCCTACAAAACCATCTTTATATCCGAAGTCAGTCAGTAGGGTCAGGTGATTCATTATTTTATTTTTGGTCCTTTTTTATACATATTGTTAAAGTAAGCTAAAAACTCTTCTGTCTTATCTAAATAAGGTTTCCCATAAAGAACAGTCTGTTTGTCAAAAACCATTAAAAAACCTTTTTCTTTTGCATATTTATTCATAGCATCCTGAACCAACTTCATAAATTTATCAGCAATTTCCTGTCTTTTTTGTAAAATTTCCTGTTGTTTTTGTGCTGCAAGCATCTGTAGTTCCTGTTGTGCTTTCTGGTCTGTTTTAGAAATTGTTTTTGCTTTAGCTTCTAACATTGACTGGGCTTTTTTTGCTGCTTCCTCTAAAATCTTTTGTGCATCTTTTCCAGCCTGAGACTCATTAATTATTTTCTGAACATTAATGTAAACAAGCTTTTCTGAAGCTCCAAAAGAAAAACTAAAAACAAAAAGGGTTAAAATTAGTGCTGAAACTTTTTTAAACATACTTCCTCCAAAA
>JALSSE010000046.1 GCA_026984415.1 Hydrogenothermaceae bacterium
TATTGGTTCTCCTATATAATCTTCTTCTTCCTGAATATTGTAGTCTTCTGAATATTTCTCCTTATACAATCCCATAATGTTTAAATCTGTTAGGGGAATTCCATCTGAAATTGCTTCAAAGAAAACGTCATACCATTTGTTGTAATTTTCAGGGGATATTGGAATTGCTTTCTCAACCATATACTTTAGAGTTTCTTTAGCAACGTAATTAATTTCTTTGATATCCAATGTCCAAACCACTTTAAATTTTTTTGAGATATAAAACATTCGTCTATATTTGTTTTAAACTTTAATATTATGTATAATTGCAGTGTATTTTCGTCAAATTTTCGGTTTTAGAGGTGCTAAATGACAAAAAGGCAAAAGGAAATATTAAATTTTATTGAGTATTTTATTTCTAAGTTTGGATATTCACCAACGTTAAGGGAAGTTGCAGAACATTTTAGTCTTTCTTCAGTTTCAACTGTTCATCAACACATAGAAAATCTAATAAAAGAGGGCTATCTTAAAAAAACAAAAAATGGAAAAGTTATTCCTGTGTATCAGGATTACAGATTGGAAAAAACTGTGAAACTACCTTTTTATGGATATATTGCTGCTGGACATCCTATAGAAGCAGTACCTGAAGTTTTTGAATACATAGAAGTACCTTCAATAATGGGTTGCAAAAACTGCTATGTTTTAAAGGTAAAAGGAGATTCTATGGTTGATGAGTTTATTTTAGATGGTGATTTAATAGTGGTAGAAAACAGGCAGGAAGTTTTAAATGGAGAAATTGCAGTTGTATTAATTGATGGAAATGAAGCTACTTTAAAAAAGTTTTATTTGGAAAATGGAAAAGTTAAACTTGTTCCTTCAAATCCCAAATATAAACCTATGTATTTTGACCCAGAAAGGGTAATGGTACAGGGCGTAGTAAAAGGCATAATAAGAGCTTACAACTTTCCTAAAAAAAGTTAAAGTTAATAATTCTTTTAAACTTCTGGGAATTTTTTATAAAAGTCATTCATTCTTTCGTAAATATGTGCCACATTTAGTATTGTTTCTTCGTCAAATGGTTTTCCTATTATCTGCATACCAATAGGTAATCCATTTTTAAAACCGCAAGGCAGACTTATTGCTGGGACTGTTCCCATATTTACTGATACTGTAAAAATATCAGAAAGATACATCTGAATTGGGTCTGAAATTTTTTCTCCTATCTTAAATGCAACGTCTGGTGTTGTTGGAGTTATTAAAACATCGTATTTTTCAAAAGCTTTCATAAAGTCCTGATAAATTAAAGTTCTGACCTGCTGGGCTTTTAGATAGTATGCATCATAGTATCCAGATGATAAAGAGTATGTTCCAAGCATTATTCTTCTTTTTACTTCTGCTCCAAAACCTTCATCTCTTGTTTTTGAATACATCTCTTCTAAATCTTTGTAGTCTGAAGCTCTGTGTCCGTATCTTACCCCGTCAAATCTTGCAAGGTTAGAAGATGCTTCTGAAGGTGCTATTATGTAATATGTTTCTATTGCGTATTTTGTATAAGGTAGTGATGTTTCTTCAACGATAGCTCCTTCCTTTTCTAACTGTTTAATTGCATTCAAAATCGCATTTTTTATGTCTTCATCTAAACCTTCTATGAAGTACTCTTTTGGTACGCCAATTTTTAATCCTTTAATTTCTCTATTTAAATTTTTTGTAAAATCTGGTACTGGTAAATCCCTTGATGTAGAATCTTTAGGGTCTTTTCCAGAAATCACATTCATAAGAACTGCTGAATCTTCAACTGTTCTGGTTATTGGTCCTATCTGGTCTAAAGATGAAGCAAATGCCACGAGTCCAAACCTTGAAACCCTTCCGTAAGTTGGCTTTAATCCAACAACCCCACAAAATGCAGCAGGTTGTCTTATTGAGCCACCTGTGTCAGAACCAAGGGCAGCAGGAACAATTCCAGCTCCAACTGCCGCTGCCGAGCCACCAGAAGAACCACCAGGTACCCTTTCTAAATCCCACGGGTTTTTTGTTGTAAAAAATGCTGAATTTTCAGTAGATGAACCCATAGCAAATTCATCAAGGTTTGTCTTCCCTGTTATTATGTATTCTTGCTGTTTTAATTTTTCAATCACAGTTGCGTCGAATACAGCTTCGTAATTTTCCAACATTTTTGATGAACAGGTTGTTTTTATTCCTTTTGTGGAAATATTATCTTTAATAGCAATTGGCAAGCCAAATAAATCAGGAATTTTTTCTAAAGAAGTTAATTTTTCATCTTTTTTCTTTGCTTCTTCAAAAGCATTTTCCATTAAGTTTGTAACATAGCTGTTTATTTTAGGTTCAAATTCATTTGTTCTTTTGTAAAAAGATTCTAATATTTCTGAAGGTTTGACCTCTTTATTTTTTACTAAATCAGATAGTTCTTTCAAACCTTTTTGCCAGAGTTCCATTTTGCATCTCCTTATAAATATTTAAATTTAAATTTTAACACAAACTGGACTCTGACTTAATAAGGTTTTTATTTATTATACGGAACATTTTTACCTGTTAAAGACAGTAAAAAGTTTGCTATTTCATCAGGAGATAAAACATAGTTTACACAGCCTGTTTCAATAGCTTTTTTTGGCATTGTAGGTACTGCTGCTGTAGATGGGTCTTGGGCTATGGTAATTCCACCTTCTTCATAAACTTCCACAATTCCCTTTGCCCCGTCACTTCCCATTCCTGTTAGTACAATTGCTGTTGTTTCAGATTTAAAAACATTTGAAATAGATTCAAAAAGTAAATCCCCAGAAGGCCAGTATCTTGTTTTTATATTTACATAATGTAATGTTCTATCTTCTCTTACAACAAGGTTTGAACCACCTTTTATTATATAAACTGTTCCTCCTTTTAGTTTTTCTCCTTCTTCAGCTTCTTTAACTTTAACTTTTGACTTTTTGTCTAAATGTTCAGCAAATGTATGGGTGAAATTTTTTGCCATATGCTGTGCTATTATGACAGGTATTTTCATATTTTTAGGTAGCTTTGGAATAACATCTATAAGGATTTTTGGACCTCCTGTAGATGAACAGATTGCAACGATAGATGAGTTGTGGTGTATTGTTTCTTTAGGAGTGTTTGTTTTATAGTTTGGAGTCTTAACTTTATCATTTGTAGAGGCAACAAGTGCTTTTATCCTTTTCCTTACTATGTTTTTAATTGCCATAAGTTCAAAAGCATCTTTTGGTTTTGTTATGTACTCATCTGCTCCAAGTTCACAGGCTTTGAGGGTAGATTCTGTTCCAGCAGCGGTAAGTGTGCTTACCATAATTACTTTACAGTTTGGTGAAATCTTCTTAATTTCTTTCAATGCTTCAATGCCGTTCATAATAGGCATTTCAATGTCTAATGTGATTACATCAGGTCTTAAACGTTTGACCTTTTCAACAGCTTCTTTTCCATTCGAAGCTGTTCCAATAATCCTGATGTGTGGGTCCCCCTGTAGCATTTTTGTAATTGCCATTCGGGCAGTTGGTGAGTCGTCAACAATCAGTACTTTTATCATCGTACCTCTCCCTTGAAAATTTATTTAGAACATATTTGTTTGTACCCTTCCCCAAAAACGGAAAAACTATTTTTTTCTAAAAAATGTAAATCTTCCTATTTTAAATGGTTTAAATAAATCCAAGTTTTCCTGCCCAATAGATTCAGTTGGAGCAAGAACAAGGACTCCATCAGGTTTTAATGCATTATTTAAATTTTCAAGGGCTTTTCTTTTTTTCTCAGGAGTAAAGTAAATTAAAACATTTCTGAAAAAAACAGCTGAAAACATAGATTTAAATAAACATGCATTTGCAACAACATTTCCTTTATGGAAGTCTACTATACTTTTTACATTTTCTTTTATTTTTATGTATCTCCCATCTACTTCAACAAAATCTCTATATTCTTCAGGAATATAGTTAATAGAACGGTAAGGATACTTCCCCTCTTTTGCTGTGTTTAATGCTTTTGTGCTTATGTCTATTCCTACAACTCTTCTTGTTGTAAGTGTTGGGTTTTTTTTGAGCATAATCATTGCTAATGTGTATGGTTCTTCACCTGTTGAACATCCTGCGCTGAGTATTTTTCCAATAGGATTTTTTAAAACGTCATCTAAAAAGTTGTCTGAGAATACTTTAAGTTGTTCTTTGTGCCTGAAAAAACTTGTTTCGTTAATTGTAATGTAGTTGATTAGTTCATCGGCTAATTCTTTTTTCTTTAAAAGCATACTGATTTTGCCATTCAGGTCGTCTTCAGAATTTATTTCTCCTCTGTCCTTTAGCATAGATACAATTTTCTGTTTTAATGAATGTAATCTGTCTTCTGAGTAGTAGTTTCCAGTAAGGGTATAAACTAAATCTCTTACACTTTTAATAGCCAAATTAAGCTCCTTATAAACATATTTGTATCTAATCTTCGGTAAGAAATTTTTTGACTTTAATTTTTTGTTTTATAAGTGCCTGAATTTTAAAGAATTTGTTAGATAGTGTTAACTTTTTCTTTTGAAATGAAGTTGTTGTAAAGTCCTTCTTTAAGCATTAGTTCCTCATCTGTACCCTGTTCTACAATCTTTCCTTTATCTAAAACATAAATGTAATCTGCCTGTCTGATTGTACTTAACCTGTGGGCTATTATTATTGTTGTTTTGTCTTTTAAAAATTTTTGAAGTTCTTTAAAAAGGTTAAATTCTGTATGGGTGTCTAATGCTGAAGTTGATTCATCAAATATAACTATTTTTGGATTTGATA
>JALSSE010000047.1 GCA_026984415.1 Hydrogenothermaceae bacterium
TTTTACAAATGAAATAATAAAAGCGATTGAAAAAGGAGCAAAAGATTCTGAAATTGCAATTGTTGAGATAGGTGGAACTGTTGGAGACATAGAGAGTTTACCTTTCTTAGAAGCAATCAGACAGATGGGATTAGAATTAGGAAAAGAAAATGCCGTTTTTGTTCATTTAACATACATTCCTTACATAAAAGTTGCAGGTGAGTTAAAAACAAAACCAAGTCAACACTCTGTCAAAGAATTAAGGGCTATTGGAATACAACCGGACATACTTATAGGTAGAGCAGAAAGGAGTTTACCAAAAGCAATAAAGAGAAAACTTGCACTCTTTACCAATGTTGATGAAGAATCAGTATTCTCTGCCCCTGACCTTAAAACAATATACGAAATGCCACTTTATTTGAAAAAAGAAAACTTTGATAAAATTCTTGCAAGCCATTTAGAATTAGATTACAAGGAACCTGATTTATCTAAATGGAAAAAAATAGTAAACAGACTTTCTAACTTAAAATCAGAAGTTGATATAGCTATTGTAGGAAAATATGTCCAGTTAAAAGATGCCTATAAAAGTATCTCAGAAGCTTTTGTCCATGCTCAAATACCAAACAAAACAAAAGTAAATTTAAAATGGATAGATGCAGATGAAATCACAGAAGAAAACATAGAAGAATTGCTTAAAGATATAAATGGAATTCTCGTTCCCGGTGGATTTGGAGAAAGAGGTGTTGAAGGAAAAATACTTACAATAAAATACGCAAGGGAAAATAACATTCCATATTTCGGAATATGTTTAGGAATGCAGCTTGCAGTTATAGAATTTGCAAGACACGTTGCTGGATTAAAAGAAGCTAACTCAACAGAGTTTGACCCTGAAACCCCTTACCCTGTAATAGATTTAATGCCAGAACAAAAAGGTATAAGTAAAAAAGGCGGAACAATGAGATTAGGGGCTTACAAGTGTATTTTAAAACCGGGAACAAAAGCTTATGAAATTTATGGAAAGGAAGAAATAGTTGAAAGACACAGACACAGATATGAGTTCAATCCAGAATTCAGACCACTATTAGAAGAAAAAGGATTAGTGGTATCTGGTGAATACAAAGCTAAAAAATTGCCAGAAATTATAGAACTACCAGAGCACCCATGGTTTATTGGATGTCAGTTCCATCCTGAATTTAAAAGCAAACCGTTCAATCCACATCCGTTATTTGTATCGTTTGTTGAAGCATCTATACATTACAGGAAACAGGGGGGTAGCTATGAATCACGAAAAATTGGAGAAACTATTTAACCCAAAGTCTATTGCAATAATTGGGGCTACCGACAAAAAATATAAAGTCGGTTATGCCCTTTTCAGAAACATAGTCTACGGGGGATACAAAGGTAAAATCTATCCTGTAAATAACCATTTAGACTCAATAGAAGGTTTCAAAGTTTACAAATCTGTTAAAGAGATTGATGACTGTATTGATTTAGCAATTATCGCAATCCCTTTACAGTACGTCCCTGATTTACTTGAAGATTTAAAAGAAAAGTGTGTTGAAGCTGCAGTTGTAATTGCTGCAGGTGGTAGAGAGATTGGAGAAAAAGGAAAAGAAAGGGAACAAAAAATTGTAGAAAAAGCCAGAGAATTGGGAATAAGATTTTTAGGTCCAAACTGTTTTGGATTTATCAATACATCTATTGATTTAAATGCAAACTTTGGTTCTTCTATGCCTGTAAAAGGAAAAACTGCTTTTATATCCCAGAGTGGAGCTTTATTTTCTGCTATTATGGACTGGGCAATAGACCAGGAAATTGGTTTCAGCTATTGTGTAAGTATAGGGAACATGGCAGATATAGAATTTGGAGAGTTAATAGATTATTTAGGAAACAAAGACAATGTTGAGACAATTTTAGTTTATATGGAAAGTATAATAGACGCTAAAAAGTTTGTTCACAATGCTTTAAAGGTATCACCAAAAAAACCAATAATTATTGCAAAATCTGGAAGGTCAAAAGTTGGAAGTCAGGCAGCTTCTTCCCATACAGGGGCAATAGCAGGTAAAGATTTCCTTTACAGTGCAATTTTTAAAAGATGTGGGCTTGTAAGGGCTGATACAGTAGAAAACCTTTTTGATTTAACAGAAGGAATATCAAAACAGCCAATACCAAAAGGAAATAGATTTGTTATTTTAACAAATGCAGGTGGACCAGGAGTTATGGCAGTAGATAGGTTTGAACACTGGAATTTGAAACCTGCTGAGCTTTCAGAAGAAACATTGGAAAAATTAAATAAAATCTTACCTCCTGTATGGAGCAAACATAACCCTGTTGATATTATTGGAGATGCAACACCTGAAAGGTATAGGGAATCCTTGAAAATTCTCCTTGAAGCCCCAGAAAACGATGGAATAATAGGAATTTTAACCCCACAATTTATGACACAGCCTTATGAGATAGCCTTTCAAATTTCAAAGATAGTTGACAAATCAAAACCTTTTTATTTCACTTTATTAGGTGGAGAAAGGTTAAAAAAAGCAAAAGCCTTTTTAGAACATCACGGTATTCCTGCCTTTGAAACTCCAGAAGAAGCCGTTGACACAATGGCTCTTGCATACGAGTACAAAAGAAGAACAGACCTGTTGAAAAATGAAGAAGAAGAAATACAGCTTGAAAATATAAATACAGATAAAGTCCGTGAAATTATAAATAGCTATCTAAATAAAGACCAGTTTTTACTTACAGAATTTGAATCTAAAGAAGTATTTAAAGAATATGGAATAAAAATAAACGAAACTTTTAATGTTAGTTCAGTAGAAGAAGCTGTTAAAGTAGCAAACAAAATTGGCTATCCATTAGTTGTAAAAATAAATTCTCCAGATATACTCCACAAATCAGAGGCAAAGGCAGTTATTGTAAATATAAAAAATGAACAGGAACTAAGGGAAGCTTACCAAAAAGTTATTGAAAATTCATTAAACTATAAGTCAGATGCCAACATTTTAGGAGTTTCTGTTGAAAAAATGATAAAAAATGGATTTGAGTTAATAATAGGAAGTAGTAGAGATACTATTTTTAAACAGTATCTAATGTTTGGTCAGGGTGGAAAGTTTGTTGAGTTTTACAAAGATGTTTCTTTTGGATTCCCACCGTTGAACAAAACATTTGCAGAAGAAATGGTTAAAGAAACTAAAATTTACAAACTTTTGAAAAATGGATTTAGAGACCTGAAACCTGCAAACATTGAAAAACTTATTGAAAGCTTAATGAGGATTTCAAAACTTGTTGTTGATTTTCCAGAGATTGTTGAACTGGATATAAATCCCTTAATTGCTGATGGAGATGATATTGTAGCTGTTGACGGTAGAATAAAACTTCAAAAAGAAATTGAGGAAAACATTGTTTTACCTGTCTAAACTAATTTTTGATATTGACAAATTGGTCTTTTTGATTTAATTTAATTTTCCTTAAAATTTGAGTCGCTAGCTCAGTTGGTAGAGCACCGGTCTTTTAAACCGGTGGTCCCGGGTTCGATCCCCGGGCGACTCACTTGCCCCCGTCGTCTAGCCAGGCCTAGGACACCGGCCTTTCACGCCGGCGACACGGGTTCGAATCCCGTCGGGGGCATTTTTAATTTAAAACCATCAAAAACGGTCGGTTAGCTCAGTTGGCAGAGCACCTGCTCGACACGCAGGGGGTCGCAGGTTCAAGTCCTGCACCGACCACTTCAATTAATATTTAAAACCCTTTATCTGATACAATATTGGCAGAAATATTTTCACACGGAGTAATTATGGATATAAACGAAATTATTGATATTATTAGAAAAGAATTAAAGGATTACCAGTGGGAAGTTTACTATCTAAAAACAAAAAAACTCAAAGCTGAATCAAAAAATTTTAAACTTGACGTTTTAACTACTTCTGATGAAGCAGGTTATTCTTTAAGGGTTTTAAACGGAAAAAGTCAGGGCTTTGCTTACAGCAGTAGTTTTAATAAAGACTCTGTATACGAAACTATAAAAAAAGCTAAAGAACTTTCTGAAATTACCTCTCCTGATGAAGCAAATGGATTTTGTGAAACTTTAGAAGAAACAGAAAAAGTAGAGTATTTTGATAATTTTGCAGTTAGTATTTCCCCTTCTGAAAAGGCTGAAAAATCTATACAGCTTGAAGAACTGGTTAAATCAAAAGATGAAAGAATAAAAAGGGTAAGAAGTTCTTCTTTTTCAGAAACAATATTTGAAAAGAAAATTTACAATTCCTATGGTATTGAGATTTCAGAAAAAGGAACTATTTATTCTGCAATGGTTTCAGCAGTTGCCGAATCAAATGGAGATTCACAAATTGCGTGGAGTTATAATGCTTCACGATTTTTAGAGGATTTAGACTTAGAAGCAGTTGCCGATGAAGCAGTTTTTACAGCTTTATCCCTTTTAAACTCCACAGGTATAAAAACAAAAACTATGCCTGTTGTTTTTTCACCTTTAATATCATCACAATTTTTAGGAACTTTTTCCTCTGCTTTTACTGGCGATGCCTTGATAAAAGACAAAACTTTATTTAAAGGGAAAGAAAATACTTCTGTAGCTTCTGAACTGATTACAATTGTGGACGATGGAAGGTTGAAAAAAGGTATAGCTACAACGACTTACGATGATGAAGGAGTACCTACGAGAAAGAATGTTTTAATTGAAAATGGAATTTTCAAAGGATTTTTGCACAACATTTATACAGGTAAAAA
>JALSSE010000048.1 GCA_026984415.1 Hydrogenothermaceae bacterium
ATCTTAAAAGGATGTTTTCAGGAACTATATGAGATACTCTTTTTCTCTCAATCGTTTGATAATTTTCCTTTTCGAATAAAAGTTCTATTTCATCTCCAAATCCCTGTATAACACCTTTTTCGTTAATATCAATAACTATGTTATCTTCCTTCAACTTACTTAACCTCAGTATTTTAATCTTTGTTTTACAGTTTCTTCTGATTGATAGTATTCAGAAGTTTTAATCTCTTTTATAGTTTTACCAAGAGCTTCTTTTAAAAATTTTGAAGCATCAAGGCATTCTTTTCCTTTAAACCCTTTTGTTTTTAGAACACATTCTCCTGTTTTTTCATCAAACTCTATTATTATCTCTTTCATTTTTTACCTCCTTTTTGTATTTAGTCCAATTTTCTTAATATAAGCCTTGTTTTTCCATCCTTTGTTCTTTCTTCTTTTATAGAATATCCTTTTTTCCTTGCCTCTTTTTTTGTTTTTTCTATTGCATATTTATTTTTTAATTTATATAGTTCCTTTATATCTCCCCAATTACCTCTATAGTTATCATAATAGGCAGTTCCATCTTTTTTGATAACCACTGGATATTTCCATCCAGGTAAATAAACTCCAATACCTGTTTCTGTAGATGAGAAAAATCTAAACGTACCTTCTTCCATAACTAAACCCATTTCCTTTACAACTTTTTTAAGAACATCAAAATCTTTTATTTTTAAGTCTATTTTTGCAGTATGACTCATCTTAAGTCCCCCCTAGTTCAACTTGCTGGTCTAAATCTTCCTAAACACATTTGCCTTATATGATTTATATCTGGATTATCTATAGAACGAGGAACCTGTTTTAGTATGTTCTCTATCAGATTTGCAGATATAGGTATTCCTTCCTGATAGGCTGTAAGCTTTGCTTCTTCTACTACATATTGTATGTCGGCTCCTACAAATCCATCTGATATTTTTGCTAAATGTCTTATATCTGCATCTTTTAATGTATCCTTTAAATATACTCTAAATATCTCATACCTTTCATATTCATCTGGCAAATCTACAAAAAATATCTCATCAAATCTTCCTTTTCTTATAAACTCTGGTGGAAGTTCCTCTACATTGTTAGCAGTAGCAAATATAAATATTGGTCTGTCTTTCTCTTGCATCCATGTTAAAAGTCTTGATAGCACTCTCTTAGATACTCCACTATCTCCACTTTGAGATTTTGCCGCAAGAGATTTCTCCATTTCATCAAACCACAAAACACATGAACCTATACTTTCTACTACAGATATCATTTTGTTTAAATTACTTTCTGTTTGACCTACATACATCCCAAATAAAGAACCAAAATTCACTCTTATAAGAGGAACTCCAAAGACATGGCTTACGTACTTTGCAGAAAGAGATTTACCTGTCCCTGGAACCCCAAGCATTAAAACTCCTTTTGGTGGTAAAAAACCTTCCGGTTTCTCTTTAAATAAAATAGCTCTTTTTTTTATCCAGTTCTTAAAGTTCCTTAAACCACCTACTTTATCCTCTGTAATGTTATGCCTTATGTATTCTAAAAACGAGTATTGATTTATCACTTTTATTTTTTCTTTCAAAACATACTCTGGAGGTATGTCTTTATATTTCCTATATAATATTGAGTAGATTTTTTCACATTCGAACATGTCAAGTCCCATTGAGTTCTCTACTATCTGGTCTATCTTCTCTTGAGAAAAAACCTTTCCTTTCTCTTCTAAAAATCCTGTAAGAAACTCTTTTATAGCTTCTCTTTGTTTATAGAAAAATGTCATGTCTATAAATGTAAAATCATTTTCTAATTCTGGTACTAACTTACCTCCGTTTGTTATAAGTACGAGAGCTGGTGGTCTATCTAAAAATAAAAATTTTTCTTTAATATTTTTAAGAAACTGTATCACTCTAGGATTTGAAAAAAATAGATGAAAATTATGAATAAACAAAACAAAAGATTTTGTTGTTGCTTTTGATAAAGCCACATCTACCTTTCTGTCAACCCATGTTAAAATCCCCTCAGGCGTTATAAGCTCTTCCTGTTCTAAACCATATCCTTGCCTGATTTTTATAAATCCTTTATCCCCACTTTTATAGCTTAGATACTTTAGACCTTCTGCAAAGTCCCAATCAAATATATCATATTCCCTTAAAAATGAATTATCTAAATAATATGAAAATTCTGAAGTGAAAAATTTTTCTGAAGGAACTTTTAAAAATATAAATGGTATACCTGCTTGAATATAGTCCCTTAAAAACTGTACTCTATCTTTTGATATCAACGTTTGTACCTTTTGATAGCAATATATGTTGTATAATATTTTATATAAATTTAAATAAAAAATTATTTTAACACAGACTTTCCAGTTGCTCTATAACTTTATCAACATGTCCTTTTACTTTTACATTTTTCCACTTTTTAGCTATTGTTCCATCAGGTTTGATTATATATGTAGAACGAATAACACCAACGGTTGTTTTGCCGTACATCTTCTTTTCTCCCCACGCATCATAGTCCTGCAAAACTTTTTTTTCAGGGTCTGAAAGAAGATAAAAATTAAGATTATACTTTTCTTTAAATTTTTTATGGCTTTCTACACTGTCAGGGCTAACACCTATTACTATTGCTCTATCTCCTATTTTATTAAAATTGTCTCTAAAATCACATGCTTCCTGTGTACATCCAGGTGTGTTATCTTTTGGATAAAAGTATAAAACAACACATTTTCCCTCTTTTAAGATATCTTTAAGACATAGATTTATTTCGTTTCCCTGTGGGTCTAAACCTTTGAGACAAAAATCCGGAGCTTTATCACCTTCATTTATCATAAAAATTACCTCCTTATTTTTTTTATAATGATTTTATACAAATTATAAACTAAGAGGTAATTATATGCCTTATATAGTTAGAGTAAGGAAAGAGTTTGAGGCAGCACATTTTTTAACAGATTATCACGGAAAACCTGAACCATTACACGGTCATACATGGATGATAGAAGTATTTATAAAAGCAGAAAAATTAGATAAAGGGGGTATGGGCTTTGATTTTGTTGAAATAGATAAATTCCTTGATGAGATTTTACCGAATTATAAGTGCATGAATGATATTTATGATTTTTCTCCAAGTGCTGAAAATGTAGCAAAGTATCTATATGACAAAATTAAAGAAAGATATCCTACTTTACAGAAGGTAGTTGTCTGGGAAACAAAACGAGGTGGAGCTGAATATTTTGAAGAATGATATAGAAAGCCAATTAAAAGTCGCATCTTCTGTATTTGACAAAATATCATCTGTTTACGATTTCTTCTTAAATTTATTTACCTTTGGAGTCATAAATATATGGCAAAGGCAGATGATAAAAAACACACCAGTATCAAAGTTTATATTAGATGTTGGAACCGGAACAGGTGAACTTATAAAAAAGATAAAAAATCATCATAAAGAAACTATATGCATAGGGTTAGATGTATCTTTTAAAATGCTTTTAAAAGCAAAGAAAAAATTAAAAAATGAAAACGATGTATACCTTATAAATGGTGATATATATAATTCTCCCTTTAGGGAAAAAACATTTGATAACGTATTTTTATCTTTGACTTTTAGACATCTAGACCAAAAAAAACTTATAAAAGAATTAAATAGGATTTTAAAAAATAAAGGATACATAAGTATATTTGATACTGGAAAGATAAAAAATCAATATTTATGGAAAGCTTTTTTGTTTATTGTAGACAAATTAGTAAGGCCATTTGGTTATTTGTTTTTTTCTAAAAATGAGTATGACTACTTTATAGAATCTTTATATAAGTCTCTTACAATGGAGCAAATCATAAAATTTTTTGAAAATTATGGGTATTATCCAGTTTACAAAAAAAAATTTATGTTTGGACTTGCATTTATCGTAATCTTTGAAAAGAGGTTAGAAAATGGAAAATATTGAACATGATGAGATAATAAATAATATCCATATAAATAAACTTATAAGAGTATCTGTACTTGAAGGAACTTCTCTTATAATTCTTTTCTTTATAGCTATGCCTATTAAATATTTTTTAGGATATCCTATAGCTGTTAAAATAGCTGGTTCTATCCACGGGATACTGTGGCTTATCTTCTTGTATGTTTTATACCAGAATGTAAAAATTAATAAATTTGATAAAAATCTTACAATAAAACTGATTATCCTTTCTGTAATACCTTTTGGATTTATATATATGGAGAAACTACTAAGAGATTTTTATAAAAACACTAAAAATTAACTTGGTTAAGTGTTATTGATAACATATTAAAAAATACTTAAACTAAATCAAAAAGGGGACACCTCAGAAACATAATAAAATATGATAAAAACTAACAAAATGTTTCTGAAAGTGTCCTTCGCCTATCACTTGATAGGGATTTACTATCGGCTATGTCCTTTAAAACACTCGCCGAATACCTGTTAAATAGGTTAAATTTTATCGGTCTTGATAGCTTATCTAAATAGTTTGACAGTTTTAAAAATTGCTTTATTACTTTATTACCTAACCCTTTAATTGCTATGTTTAATGCTCCGTTTAAGTCTGCATTGTAAACTTTTTTTGTCTTATTGTCTTTAAAAAGACCTCTTTTTACTCTTTTGCCGTTGAACTTTTTCTTTTCTAAATCTCCTGTTATAGATGATGTTTTTGATGTATAGCTTT
>JALSSE010000049.1 GCA_026984415.1 Hydrogenothermaceae bacterium
ATACTCTTTTTTTAGAGCTATTATCTGTAAGTCTGCTTCCCCTTCAACAATTTTAAACTCTGCAAAACCTGCTACTTTTTCATCAATTAAAAGTAATTTTTGTACAAGGAAGGGAATTTTATTTTGAAGTAGTTTATCACTCCACGGATTTTCAAAGTTTTCTTCTAATATTTCTAAAACTTCCTGTAAGTAATTTTCATTAAAAGGTATTATCTGTAGTTTTTTTAACATTAAAACTTTTTCTCCATTTCTAATATTTTTTCACTGTTTTTTTCATAGGAGAGTTTTCGGCTGATGATTAATTTAATTTTGTCGAACTCTTCAAAAACAAAAAATGAAATCTCTTTTTCTTTATTAAAAATAAATGCTTCATCATTTTTAAAGGATATAGTTTGAAAATCTTTTGATACTTCTTTTCCATTTTTGTAAAAGATAACATCAACGTAAAATTTTGGTTTTCCCTGGTCAGCAGTTGGTAGATTATGGGGAACGCCGATGTTTTTTATATAAACAAAAAGATTATCTTCATCTTTTTTAAATCTGATTTCAAAATCTTTTTCTTTAGAAATTAAAGCAGGTGTAGAGTGGTTGTAAACTTCTTTTTTGGAATGTAATAGGTAAAATGGAAATTTTTGTATTAATTTTTCTTTTTTGTGGGGCATATGACAGCTCTGGCATGTTTCTTTAGAATTTGTTTTTTTCCACTGCTTGTACGTTTCTTGATGGCAACCTGAACATATTTCTGATTTTATGTAGTTTTTATCCTGTGTTGAAGGGTGTGGAGGTGAGAAAACATCGTAAGGACCATGCATTGATTTTGTCTCATCTTTAAAATGACAGGAAACACAATTAATCCCATCTTCCCTATGAAAATCTCTTAATTCTGGTTTTTCTAATACATCTATTTCATAAGGTGCATGGCAGGAAAGACATTTTACTTTTGAATAGTTTTCAGAGCTTTTTTTGAAATGTTCGCTTACCCAGGATTTACTGTGTCTTGATTTCCTCCACTGTTCATAAATAAGCTGATGGCAGTCAGCACATCTTTCTGCTTTTGGTCTTTCTAACAAATCTTTTTCTTCAAAAATTTTAAAAACCCTATCGCAAGAACTTAAAAGAAAAAGACAAATTCCACTAAAAATGATTATTCTTAATTTTTTCATTTTCACCTCTTGAACCACCTTACTATATGAATATAATTTTAGAAGAATCAGATGTCTATTGGAGATGATTTGTTAAATCAAATTAAAATAAAAATAGATTCAAAACTTTTTAGTTTTCAGGTAAAAGAAGAAATCTACAATCCTGTTTTCCAGAAAATTTTAAAAGAGGCTAAAAGGAACAACTCAGAAATTTACTGCCAGTGCAACAATGTTAAAATGCAAATAAAAAACCTAAAAGACAAGTTTTACCTTTCTTCTTATCCAAACAGGAAAAAGCAACATTCTGAATTTTGTAGTTTTTCAGAAAAGGTTGATAATTTTTACACAAGAGAAAATAACCAGTTTATTTTAGAGAATTTAAATTTATTTTTAGCTTCAAATTCGAACTCAAAAATTAGAACAGGTTTAAACAGGGAAAATAGAAAATACACCCAATTTTCAGGGTTAATTTTAAACCTTCTTGACAGTGCTTATTCACAGGCTTTTAACATAAAAAATAAAGGAAAAGATAGATTGTCAAAGGATTTAAAAAATCCTGAATTTGAACTTTTTTTAAAAGCTTTTGTAAAAAATTTTATAAATTTAAAACTAAAATCTGGTTATGATTTTTATAAAAATTTCAAAGAAAAAGGTTTAAGTTTCAAAACAGGGAAGGTTTATAAAATTGGCGATAATTTTATAAAAACAAAAACATTTTTTAAAGGAGAATTTATAACAGAAAATATTAAGATAAAGGAAGAAATTTTAAAAAATAGCCTTAAAAATGTCCAGATTTTTGATAAATTTATAAGTCCTCCTTATTTTTTCTTTTTGGTAAAAAAGAAAAGAACAGTCCAGAAGTTATTTTTATATCCTGTTGTTGATAGTAAATATTTCTTACCTGTTGAAAGTGAGTTTGAAAGGGAGAAGATTAAGAAATTTTCTGAAAAATATTGTGTTTACAAGCCTGTGTTAATAAATAGCATAAATTCTGTCCTTACAAAAAAGTATTCTCTGATTTACAATAAGTCAAACTCTGTTATTCCAAGACCAGACCTTTTTGTTTTTACTGGAGAAGAAATTGTTATTGTTGAGATTTTTGGAATGGATAATGATAAGTATTTAGAAAGGGCAAAGGAAAAAGAAGAATTTTATAAAAATTTAGAAAAACCATTTAGATATGGAAAATTAGTTAAGAGGTGAAAACTTGATACCGTTTAATAGTTTAGGATTTATTTTTTCAAAGGTTGCACACAATATTTATCCAGAAGAAATAAAAAGTGAGCTATCCCAGACATTAAAAAATAAATCAAGTCTAAATATAGTTGATATTGGAGCTGGAACTGGGGCTTTGTCTGATTTTGTTTACAATATTGTTTTAGATTCAAAATTTGTATTTATTGACCCAGCATTTGGGATGTTAAAGTATGCTCCAGACTATTCATTTAAAGTTGTTGGGGTAGCTGAAGAACTGCCTATTAAAGATAAAAGCGTTGATTTGGTTTTAATAGGTGAGGCTGTCCACCATTTTAGAGATGTAAATAAGAGTTTATCAGAAGTAAAAAGAGTTTTAAAAAAAGATGGGATTTTGTTTATTTTTGATTTTGATGTTTCAAAATTCAAAGGAAAAATGATTTATTTTTTTGAAAAATTATTAGGAGAACCGGGAAATTTTTTTACACCTTCAGATTTATCTAAATTACTCCAAAATAATGGTTTTGAAACAAAAATAAATAAATACGGATACAAATTTACAATAACTTCAAAATTAAAACTGTAAAGGTCAATCTGCTTTTAATATACTTAAAAATGCTTCCTGTGGAAGCTCTACTTTTCCAAACTGTTTCATTCTCTTTTTACCAGCTTTTTGCTTTTCAAGTAATTTTTTCTTCCTTGTAATGTCCCCACCATAACATTTTGCTAAAACATCCCTTCTCATCGGTGCTATTCTCGTTGATGCAATTATTTTTGAACCAACAGCAGCCTGTATTTTGACTTCAAAAAGCTGTCTTGGTATAACTTCTTTCATTTTATCAACTATGTTTCTTCCAATTCTGTAAGCTTTGTCTTTATGGACTATAAATGAAAGGGCGTCAACTGGTTCTCCGTTTATCAGAATGTCCATTTTTACTAAATCACCTTCTCTATATCCAATAACTTCGTAATCAAAAGATGCATAACCTCTTGTAGCAGTTTTTAGTTTATCGTGGAAATCAAAGAGAACTTCAGCCATTGGTATTTCGTACCTTAAAAGTACAGTTTTTTTATCTATGTACTCAAAACCTTTTTGTATTCCTCTTTTTTCCTGAACAAGTTGCATTATTGCTCCTACATACTCGCTTGGAGTTATTATACTTGCCTCAATATAAGGTTCTAAAATTTTATCAATAAGGGCAGGTTCAGGCATCTGTGAAGGGTTTCTTACTTCTAACTCTTCTCCTTTTTTTGTTATTACTTTATATATAACGTTTGGAGCAGTTGTTATTAGTTCTATGTTATATTCCCTTTCTAATCTTTCCTGAACAATTTCCATGTGAAGAAGACCTAAAAATCCACATCTAAAACCAAGTCCAAGGGCTGGTGAAGTTTCTACTTCATAGGTTATTGCTGCGTCGTTTATTGAGTATTTTTCTAATGCGTCTCTCATATCTTCAAATGTTGTGCTTCCTGTTGGATACAACCCAGCGTAAACCATTGGTTTTGCTGGTCTAAATCCCGGAACCGGTTCGTCTGTTGGATTTCTTGAATCTGTTATTGTGTCTCCAATTCTAACATCTCTAACATCTTTTATTGCTGCTGCTATATATCCAACATCTCCAGCTTTAAGGCTTTCAAGTTCTTTCATTTTAGGCATCTGTGCCCCAACTTCTGTAACGTCAAACTCTTTTCCTGTTGACATCATTTTTATTTTTGTACCTTTTTTGACTTCTCCATCAAAAACCCTTACAAAAGCAACAGCTCCAAGGTATGGGTCATAATAAGAGTCAAAAATCAGTGCTTTTAGAGGTTTTTCTTCATCTCCTTCAGGTGGAGGAATTTTATTTACAATTGCTTCTAAAACATCTTCAATTCCTATTCCAGCTTTTGCAGAAACTGGTATGGCATCATCTGGGTCTAATCCTAAAACATCAGCAATTTGTTCTTTTATCCTATCAATATCAGCTGAAGGTAAGTCTATTTTATTTATCACCGGGATAATTTCTAAATCTAAATTTAAAGCCTGCCAGAATGTTGCAATAGTTTGGGCTTCTATTCCCTGTGTAGCATCTACTAAAAGTAAAGCCCCTTCACATGCAGTTAGGGAGCGGGATACTTCATATCCAAAATCTACGTGTCCCGGTGTGTCTATTAGGTGAAGTGTGAATTCTTCGCCATTTTTTGCTTTGTATTTTAATCTAACAGCCTGAAGTTTTATTGTAATTCCTCTTTCCCTTTCTATTTCAAGGGTGTCTAACAGCTGTTCTTTCATTTCTCTTTTTTCTAATGCCCCTGTAAACTCCATAAGCCTATCTGCTAATGTGGATTTTCCATGGTCAACG
>JALSSE010000050.1 GCA_026984415.1 Hydrogenothermaceae bacterium
ACACATTATATTTGAATAGAATATAATATATAAAAATTATATATAATTCAATATTTTCCCTATCATTTCAGGAATAGGGGAATCCCTTTATTTTCACTTTCAGGTATTTCCTGGTCCTGTCCTGAAGGTATTCCTTCAACAAGCTCTCTAATTAAATCTTTTACATGGACAAGTCTTTTTACCCTGTGTCCATTTGAGCCACTGAAGAAAAGTCCAGTATCGTATTTTCCCCTATAAGCATCAGTTAATCTTTCTGCAATACAGTACCCAACTTTTTTAGCTTCTTCTCCATGGTTACATGGAACAATACAGTTTGCAGTACAGTTTACTTCTGGGGCTGTACCCCTTTCAATATCCTTTATAAGTTTTGTAACTATCCCCCTCGCTGGATAACCAACAGGAGATTTTAAAAGTTTAATATCTTCTTCTTTAGCATTGATTAAAACTTTCTTAAATGTATTTGATGCATCACACTCATAAGTTCCAACAAACCTTGTTCCCATCTGAACGCCAGCTGCACCCTGTGATAAATACCATTCAATATCATTTTTATCCCATATTCCACCTGCAACAATAACAGGAAAATCTCCCCATTTATCCCTTTCCTCAAGTACAGAGGGAAGAAGATTTTCCAACTGGTATTCAGGTTTAAAGCAATCTTCGTAAGGAATTCCCTGATGACCTCCAGATTTTGGACCTTCTAACACAACAGCATCAGGTAATCTGTTGTATTTCCTTTTCCAGTGCTTACATATAACTTTTAAAGCCCTTGCTGAAGATACAATTGGAACAAGTGCTACATCAGGATAGCCTTCAGCGTATTCTGGGAGTCTTAATGGTAGTCCTGCTCCAGATATTATCATATCTGCTCCACCTTCTATGGCGTCCCTTGCAACTCTTCCATAATCTGTAATAGCACAGAGTATATTTACTCCAATTACTGCACCCTGTCCACCTATCTCTTTTGCATCTCTTATTATTCTATGTAAAGCTTCTCTATTATGCGAATTTTTTGCACCAATAGGAACACCATTTCTTAATCTGATAAGTTCTGGATGTCTTGCTCCTGTTCCAACAGCCGAAACAACTCCAATAATTCCATTTTTGGCAGAATTTCCTGCTAAACTTTCCCAGGATACACCAACACCCATTCCCCCTTGAATAATAGGATATTGAACCTCGTGTTTTCCTATTCTTAAACTTGGTAGTCCCATGCTTTTCTCCTTAAAATTTCTATGAAGGTATAATTACCCTAATTAAATAAATTATGAAAAAAAAGGCTTCATTCAATAGGTAAAAGTTTCTTTGCCTTAAGGGTATTGTAAATTGACCTGAAAAGGTCTGGTTCTCCAGCTTCAAATGCCAGGGTACTTATTACAAAATTTCCTGTTTTTTTATCCTGATATCCTTTTGCTATAAAGTTTGCATTAAATATGCCTGGGCGTCTTTTGTGTTCGTAGGCAAGTATACCAATTACTCCAATTTCTCCATTTTCTATTTTATAAACTATTTCTAATTTTAATACCTTCTTTACTGCAAAATTTGTTATTAAATGTTCTTCTATTGCTTCTTTAATTTTTTCTTCTTCTGTTTTTATCTTTTTTAATGCTTCTTTTTCTGTTTCAATTTTATTTTGTTTTTCTTCCTTGTTATTTTTGTTTCCAAATTTAATAATTTTTCCCATTTTACTACTCTCCACTGGTCTTTTATTAATTATAAACCTATTATGTTATAATAAAACAGATTTTAATCATATAAATAAAGGATAGAAGAATGGAAATGCCCTTATCTGGTTATGACTGGGTAATAATAGAAGAAAAAAATAAAGCTCCCCAGCACATAATACAGAAGTATGGGCAGGTAATAGGTCAGCTTTTATACAATAGAAAAAGCCTTTATGAAAACCTTTCTGATGAAAGCAGTATTTATCCAACTTTAAAAAATCTTATACCTCCTTCTTTGTTTAATTCTTTAGAACATATTTCGTTTCAACTTGCTGAAAGCATAAAAAAAAGAAAAAGAATTGTTGTTTACGGCGACTATGATGCAGATGGAATAACAAGTACATCTCTTTTAGTTAATTTTTTTAGAGATATTGGTGTCAAGGTAAACTTTTATATTCCAAGTAGGTTCAGTGAAGGATACGGTTTAAATAAAGAGGCAATAAAACAGATTTCAAAAAATGCAGATGTATTAATTGTTGTTGATAGTGGAACAAGTGCCTATGAAGAGCTACTATACGCAAAACAGTTAGGATTAAAGGTTTTTGTTTTTGACCACCACGAACCTAAAAATAAAGAATGGCAGGAAGAAAACATCTTTATACTAAACCCAAAACTACACGACAATCTGAACCCACTTTTTAAACACCTTGCATCTGTTGGAATATCTTTTTACGTGATAATAATGTTAAGGAGATTGTTAAATTTAGATATAAAGTTAAAGCCTTACCTTGATATTGTTGCAATTGGTACTGTTGCTGATGTTGTTCCTCTATCTTTGATAAATAGAATATTTGTAAAAAATGGAATTGAAGTTATAAACAAAAGACAGAGGGTTGGTATTCAGAAATTACTTGAGCAGGCGTCATTGAATAAAGAGATAAACTCCTTTGATATAGGTTTTGTGATTGCACCAAGGTTAAATGCATCTGGAAGATTAGATAGTGCAGCAAAGGCAGTTAAATTACTGACTACAACTACAGCTGCCAAAGCTTCAGCCCTTTCTTCAGAACTTGACTTCCTTAACAGAAAAAGGCAAAAAATAACTGAAATTGTTTTTCAGGAATCACAGAGACTTATAAAAAATGAAAATATATCCCACGCGATTGTTGTTGGTTCAAAAAAATGGCATTCTGGTGTTGTGGGGATTGTTGCTGGAAGATTAGTTGAAAAATACAGAGTCCCATCTGTTGTTTTATCAATTGATAATGGAAAAGCTGTTGGTTCTGCAAGAAGTGTTTCTAAGATAAATATTTATGAGGCTTTGAAAAACTCATCACACCTATTTGAAAGATTTGGTGGGCATTCTTCTGCAGCTGGTTTTACAATACCTACTGAAAATATAAATAAATTCAAGTACGAACTTCAAGAATCTATCAAAAATTTAGAAAAAAAGAAGCCATGGGTCGTCCGTGAAATAGATATGGAGGTTCCCCTTGAATACTGGAATGTAAAAAGGGTAAAAGAGCTTTCTATTTTAGAACCTTTTGGAGAAGGAAATCCATTCCCTGTGTTTCTGGCAAGACATTTAAAAATTGATGATTTTGTGACAATAGGAAATATGAATCAACATTTAAAATTCTGGTTTAGAGATAAAAAAGGTAATGTTTTTTCTGGTTTATGGTGGGGTGGAACAGAGTATATAAAAAAATTATCTGTTGGAATGGATGTTGATATTGTTTATACTCCAAAATTAAGTAACTGGAATAGTCAGTTAGGTATTGACTTTATTTTAAAAGATATAAAAATTAATAAATAACAAAAAATATAAAACTGTAAATATGACTGATGTCATTTTATATCTTATTAATAACTATTATTATTTTAATAACATAAACAACTATAGGAGGTTAGCAAAATGTCAGAAGAACAAGTAGTTTTTGTAGGACAGGATGTACCAGATTTTGATTTAGAGACTTACGATCCAACAACAGGAAAGTTTGGGGTTTTTTCATTAGCAGAAGCAAAAAAAGAAGGAAAATGGACAATCTTATTCTTCTATCCAGCTGATTTCACTTTTGTATGTCCAACAGAATTGGCTGATTTGGCAGAAGTTTATCCAAAATTAAAAGAACTTGGTGCAGAAGTTGTTTCAGTATCTACTGATACAAAATTCGTTCATCTTGCATGGCATAGAGACGAAAAGTTATTAGAGAATGTTAAGTATCCAATGGGTGCAGATCCAACTGGAAAAGTTTCAAAAATGTTTGGAGTTTATGACTGCGAAACTGGACTTGCTTTAAGAGGAACATTTATAATAAATCCAGAAGGAAAGTTAGTTGGTTCTGAAGTAAACTTCTATAATGTTGGAAGAAATGCTGACGAATTAGTAAGAAAGATGGAAGCAAATGCATATTTAATTGGACATCCAGAAGAAGCTTGCCCTGCAAAATGGGAACCTGGAAAGAAAACTCTTACTCCATCTGAAGAATTAGTAGGACACGTTTACGAAGCTTTAAATGAATAAAAATTTTTAAGATTCTTCCCGTTCTGGGAAGATCCTCCCCCTCCCGCCTGCCCTCTTATGAGGGCAGGATAAAATCAAACTTTTCTTTTTCTTATTTTCTCATCTATAATATTTTAAAAACTGTAAAGGGTTTAATATGTTTAAATTAATCCGTGAATTTCCACAAAGAATGGAAATAAAGGCAACACCTCAGCAAATAGTCAGTATGTTTCCAATTGAAGTTCAGGAACATCCACACATGGGAGAAATAGAAAGGGTTTGGAAAACAGATAAAGAAACTTTTTCAGTAAATACTCTTCCACAAGAAGTAATAATTGATTTAACTAAAAAAAGAAAACATTTGCAGGTATCACAGGAAAAGATGTTGGAAATTCTGCAATCTATAGATAAATTTCAGATAGTTTTATACTATGAAGGGAATGAAGATATATATTCTGTAGAAAAAATAGATACAGAATAGGTGAGAAAATCCCACCTTAATT
>JALSSE010000051.1 GCA_026984415.1 Hydrogenothermaceae bacterium
GTGGATTATTCCAATTCCGCCTTCCCTTGCAAGGGCAATGGCAAGCCTGTGTTCTGTTACTGTGTCCATAGCTGCAGAGACTATTGGAATGTTTACCTTTATCCTTGGTGTAATGTAAGAGCTAACATCAGCTTCGTGGGGTAAAACATCAGATTTTTGAGGAAGTAAAAGGACATCATCAAAAGTTAGAGCTTCTTCTATGAATTCATTTATCATTAAGTTAGTATACCTCCTTAGAAGTGAAAAAATTAAAATTTTAAGAGAATAAAATATGTACTATTTTACACTATTCAAGAAAGGTTGTAAATTTTATATTATAATATTTATTCAAAATTTCTTTTACTGGAGGCTTCAAATAAATGACTAAAAAAATTAAAGCTCTTAAGTGTAAAGAATGTGGAAGGGAATATCCTATTGAACCTTTACACGTATGTGAATTTTGCTTTGGTCCATTAGAAATAGAATACGATTACGATTATATAAAAAAGATAATTTCTAAAGAAAAAATAGAAAACGGTCCTAAAAGCCTGTGGAGATACGTAGATTTACTTCCAGTTGACAATCCAACTGTCGGTTTAACTGCTGGATTTACACCTTTTATCAAAGCTAATAACCTTGGAAAAGAGTTAGGGTTAAACAATCTTTACATAAAAGATGACTCTGTTAACCATCCAACATTGTCTTTTAAGGACAGGGTTGTTGCAGTTGCCCTTTCTAAAGCTAAAGAGTTTGGATTTGATACTGCTGCCTGTGCATCAACAGGAAACCTTGCCAACTCAGTTGCTGCCAATGCAGCATCAGCAGGTATGAAATGCTTTGTCTTTATTCCTTCTAACCTTGAAACAAATAAAATTATAGGAAGTCTTGTTTTTGACCCTATTGTAGTTGCAGTAGATGGAAATTATGATGATGTCAACAGACTTTCCTCAGAAATTGCAAATGAATTTGGATGGGCATTTGTAAATATAAATGTGAGACCATTTTACTCAGAAGGTTCAAAAACATTAGCTTTTGAAGTTGCAGAACAGTTAGGGTGGAATACACCAGATGCAGTTGTTGCTCCTTTAGCTTCTGGTTCCCTTTACACAAAGATATGGAAAGGGTTTAACGAACTAAAAATTGTTGGAATATTAGATGAAAATACCAAAATGCCAAGAATGTACGGGGCACAGGCTGAAGGATGTAGCCCTATTTATAAAGCGTTTAAAGAAGGTAGAGATTTTATTAAACCTGAAAAACCAGATACTATTGCAAAATCTATTGCAATTGGAAATCCTGCTGATGGTCCTTATGCAATAAAAGTTGCAAAGGAAAGCAACGGAGATATGGAAATAGCTACAAATGAAGAAATCATTGAAGGAATGAAATTACTTGCAAAAACAGAAGGTATATTTACAGAAACAGCTGGCGGAACAACAATTGCAGTTCTTAAAAAGTTTGCTGAAGCTGGAGCATTTGATAAAGATGAAGTTGTTGTGGCATATATAACAGGGAACGGTTATAAAACTATGGAAGTGTTAGAAGGTAAATTAAAATCTCCAATCCACATCAAACCTTCTTTACATGAATTTAAAGAAAAAGTAATTGGAGTAGTTCAACATACAAACGAATAATAAAATTTAGGAGGAGAAAATGGCAGTTACAGTTAGAATACCAACAGCTTTAAGAAGAGTTACACAGGGTCAAGGTGAAGTACAGATTGAAGCTTCAACAATTGCTGAGCTTATTGAAAATTTAGAGAAGGAATTTCCAGGTATAAAAGAAAGGCTTGTTGATGAGAATGGGGAAATCAGAAAATTTGTAAATTTCTTTGTTAATGATGAAGATATCAGATTTTTAGAAGGAAAAGATACAAAGCTTAAAGATGGTGATATTGTTGCTATAATTCCTGCTATTGCCGGTGGAAAGTAAAATCGGAGGGATTTGTATGAATTCTATGAAATTAAAACTGATTTACCCTGAAGAAAAAATCAAAGAACCTATTTTAAGTAAACTCTGCAAAACTTTTGATATTGATATAAATATAAGAAAAGCCAACGTTCAGGAAAATATCGGGTGGCTTGAACTTGAAATGTTAGGCTCTGAAGATGAAATTGAGAAGGCTATGAAATGGCTTGAAGAACAGGGAATAGAAGTCTCCCCACTTGAAGGTCAGGTTTTTACCGAATAAAAGGAAAAACCTTGATAAAAAAAATAGCAGTAATAGACATAGGTACTTATTCAACAAGGCTATTAATAGCCAGTATCAATACAGAGCTTCCTACTGAAGAAAAAATAAAAAATATTAAAACAATACTCTCAGTAGGAAGAATAACATCACTCGGTAGAAATCTAAATAAAAATGGATTTTTAGAAGAAGAAGCGATTTTAGAAACTTTAAAGGTATTAGAAGAGTATGTTCTAATTTCAAAGGAATACAGAGTAGAAAAAATTATAGCCTATGCTACACAAGCCTGTAGAATAGCAAAGAACGGAAAAGATTTTTTAGATAAGGTGAGAAAATTAGGAATAGATGTTAGACTGATTTCTGGAGATGAAGAAGCATATCTATCATTTTTAGCTACAGCTTACAGCATTAATCCAGAAAAATCCTTTATAGTTATAGACCAGGGAGGAGGAAGTACAGAATACGCATTTGGAAACAAAGAAGAGAAAGAATATAGACTTATAAACTCAATTTCATTTCCATTTGGAATAGTAAACCTTACAGAAAAATTTATACATTCAGACCCTCCTGAAAAAAAAGAGTTAGAAGAAATGTCAGATTTTATTAAAGAAAAAATAAAAGAAGCAAAAAAAATTATGCCAGCAGAAATACTTATAGGTTTAGGTGGAACAATAACAACATTAGTTGCATTAGAATACAATATTTATCCGTATGATTCTTCTAAAGTCCATGGTAAAATCTTATCTTACAGTTCAATAAAATTCTGGTTAGATAAACTTTCTAAAATGACAATAGTGGAAAGGAAAAAAATACCAATGGTTGAAGATAAAAGAGCAGAAGCAATAATTTCAGGAATAGTGATTTTTAAAACAACTTTAGAAGTTTTTGAAAAAGAAAGTATTATTATTAGTGATAAAGGATTAAGGCACGGGGCTTTAATTTACGAAATTGTTAATGATAGACTTTAATATCTAAATTTCTTTAAAAAGGATTCAAATGAAAAAATCGTTTAAAAGTTTAGGGTTAGTCCTGTCTGCTGTTTTTACAATTAGTAATGTTTCATACGGTGAAGAAAGTATAGAAGCGTTATTAGAAGAATACAAAGAGCAGTCTGAACTGTCTAAGAAAACCAGAGACGAAAGTTTAGGTTATCTTTACGTATTAACCAGAGATGATTTAGAAAGAATGCAGGCTTATACATTAATTGATGTATTAAAATCTTTAAGAATGCAGAACTTAGTTGTTACTAAATTTGGACAAAATGCAGATGTTGCCAGTGGAGATTATCCATCTTTAGCAAACTATGTAAAGCTTTACATAAATGACCAGGATGTAAGTTCTATTGATGCAAACAGTCCATTTTTTATGTTTAACAATTTACCTTTAGACCATATAGACCATATAGAAATCTATTACTTAGGTAGCTCTGTAAGATTAGCCGACGAACCTGCCTTCTTAGTAATCAAAGCTTATACAAAACTGCCTGAAAGGGAAAATACAAATTTTATTAAAGGGTCTGTTTCAAGTACAAGGGGATATGGATTTTCATTTTTTGATGCAAGGGAAGTTGACAGCAATCTTTCGTATCTTGTTTATTTCAACAGAAGCAATATAAACAATAAATCAAGGGAAATAAATAACCAGCATATAAATAATGACTCTTTAGAAAACTACCTATACTTGAACATAAAATATAAAGGAACAAGATTTGAAATAAGCGGATTACATAAAAATTTTTATAACTTTTTAGGTTATTCGGTAGATGGGGCACCAGATAAAGGAAAAATAAAAGCAAATGAAGCTTACTTTATAGTAAGTAGAGATTTTTTAGAAGATAAATCTTTAAAGTTAAAATTTTCAATTGCTTATGACCAGTGGAATTACAACGAAGAAAACAGCCCTCTACAGGGAGGAATTTTATCGTTTAACTACAATCCATTAAATCCAGCTATTGAAGAAAAAGGTGAAGTTGAATTTTTCAAAACATACGCATCAATTTCCAAAGTTTTCAATACAAAAAATAACTCTTTATTTTTAGTATCCACATTTAAAAGTAAAAATTATAATAATTTCTCCTTAAGATATAAGTATCTTTTAGGTGGAGAATCAGATATATCAGATGTTTTTAAACTTAGAAAGGAAAATATTTATACATTTGCAGTGGAAAACCAATTTAATATAAATGAAAGTAACTTAATTCTTGCAGGGATTAGATATGATGTAATAAATAGAGATGGAGGAAAAAAAGACTTTCATCCGTTAACAGCAAAATTAGGATATATCTATGTTCCTAAAAAGAATATTACCTTTAAAACATTTCTATCAAATAACTTTATAACTCCTTCGTTTTTTCAGGAAATAGGAGCTGTTGAAAATTTAGACGATGAAAAGTATTTACTTTACTCATTTGAGTTTTCATATTCAAAAGGTAAACATAAAATAAGTATTCTTGGTGGGTGGAATAAAATAAAAGATAAAATTGCCCCT
>JALSSE010000052.1 GCA_026984415.1 Hydrogenothermaceae bacterium
GAATTGGTGGATGGGTTCTTAATCTTGGAAAAAATGAACCCTCAATAGTGGAAGTATATATCAATAATAAAAAGATTTATGAAAAGGCTACCAATTTATATAGAGATGATATAAGTAATATAATTAATAAACCAGTAAATTGTGGTTTTTTTATAAAATGGGAAGAAATGGATTTACAATCTGATTTTTCTTATGATAATATTAAAGTTGTTGAAAAAGAAACAGGTGAAGAGATAATAGGAGTCCATAGAAGAAATAAAAGACAGGGAAACTTCTTTATTAAATCTTTTAGAACCATAAACGAAAAATTAAAATCAGTATCTTCTTTATCTACAAAGCCTGCTCAAATGCTTAGAGGAAAAATTAAGTCTGATGATAATTTAGAAATATATGGACATTTGGATTTGGTAGATGAACGGGGAATACATGGGTGGTTTGTTAATCTTGATAATCCAGATGATAATGAACTTACTATAAAAATTGATGGAATAGAAGTAGGTAAAGTAAAACCTTCTTTTCAAAGAGAGGATATAAATAATATTCTGGGAAAACCTATTATCTCTGGTTTTTTTAAATCTTGGAATGATTTAAAACTTACAGAAAACCTATTTAAAAAGGATTTACTTGAAATAAACGTATACTATCAAAACTCACCTTTGGATGGAAAGCGATTTTTGAAAGGTAAAGATTTAGACAAAATTAAAAAAATATGTAGTATTAGCTCAAAATTTAAATCAATAGATGAAGAAGATATAAAATTTTATGTTGATAGTTTACAAAAAAATAATCCTCAAGTTTCTATAGTAGGTTGGTTCTGGTTAAGTAAAAAAATTGATAAATTTAAATTTAAAATTTTAGATAAAGATAATAATGAAATTAAATTTAATTATAAATATGGTTTACCACGGGAAGATGTTTTTATAACTAAAGGTTTAGATTATTTTCATACAGGGTTCGTTATAGAAACTATTTTTGATAAAGCTGGTCAATATGTTTTTAAGATTGAAATTTCAAAAGATAAAGAAATAAAAAGTTATACATTAGGATATATTAATGTAAATCAAATATCCCATTCAAAATGGTTAAGTAAAACCTGTTCATCACATTTAAAATTAAAAACTTATTCAGGACAAATATTAGGAGAAACTAAAACTTTTAAAGATGAAATATTACCTGAAAATGTAGATATAATTGTTCCAGTTTTTAATGGATATAATCATTTATTAAGGCTATTTGACAGTTTAATAAAAAATACAAATGAACCGTATAAAATTATAATAATTGATGATGCTTCCACAGATTACAGAGTTGTTGAATTTTTGGAAAATTTAAAAGAAAGTTATCCAGAAAAAGTTATACTTGTAAGGAATAAGAAAAATTTAGGATTTACGGCAAATATAAATAAAGGTATTAAGCTTTCTAAAAATCATATTGTTATCCTAAATACAGATACTGAAGTACCTCCAGGATGGTTATATAGATTAATGAAACCAATATTTGAGGATGAAAAAATAGCCTCTACTACGCCTTTTACTAATGCAGGAACTATATGTAGTTTTCCTAATTTTCTTGAAGATAACAAACTTCCAGAAGACATACATACCAAATTTGTAGATGAAATTTTTTCAAGATTTAATATAGGAAATTGTTTAATAGAATTACCAACAGGTATTGGTTTTTGTATGGGAATGAATAGAAAAGCTATAGAAGAGGTTGGTAATTTTGACGAGAAACATTTTCCAAAAGGATATGGAGAAGAAAACGATTGGTGTATGAGGGCGAAGAAAAAGGGTTATCTAAATATCATGGTACCTAATTTATTTGTATCCCATTATCATGGAGGAAGTTTTACACCTGAAGAAAAACATACTTTTAGTACTAAAAATTTGGATGTGGTTGTTAGTTTGCACCCAGAATACCTTGATTTAGTTCATGATTTTATTGGTGATGACCCACCTGCTTTAATACGTAATTTGGCTGGAATATTAACTTTTGGGAAATCAAAAGAAGTAACTTTAATAATTGACCACGAAATAGGTGGTGGTACAAATATTTATAGGGAAAGATTAATCAAAGAGAGATTAAAGGAAGATAAAGCAGTTATTTTATATACAGAAAATTACTTTTCTACATATGGAACAGTAAAGTTTAAATATAATAATTATGAGTTCACACTTAAAACAAAAAATTTCAATGATATAACAAAAGTCTTTGAAGAATGTAAGATAAATGAGATTTTTTTAAATAATTTAGTTTCTTTCGAAAAACCTTTTGAAATATTAGAATCTATAGTTGAAATAAAAAATATAACTAATTCAAAATTAATTTTGCCTATGCATGATTACTATTGTATTTGTCCTTCATATAATCTTTTAAATAATGAAGGAATTTACTGTGGAGTACCTAAAGATATTGAAAAGTGTAATTCCTGTATAAAAGATAACCAATATTCTGAAAAACCCAATATAAAAGATATTACCTTATGGAGAAAAAAATGGAATAAAATAATAGATATTGCAGATAAGATTATCTGTTTTTCTAAATCCTCTAAAGAAATATTATTGAAAGCATATCCATTAATAGATGAAAGTAAAATATTAGTATTGCCTCATAAGTTAGATGTCATTTTAAGAAAAGTTCAAATTAATAACTCAAGTGGTACTATACATGTTGCAGTAATTGGTGCTATAAATTACCAAAAAGGTGCAAAAGTTATATTAGATTTGGCAAAAAAAATAAGAGAAAAATCTTTACCTATAAAGATACATATTATAGGGACTTTGAATAGAAATCCTATTGGATTAGAGGATATAATCCATATTTATGGAAGCTATAAAAGAGATGAACTTCCAGACATTATTGAAAAATTAAATATAAATGTAGTACTTTTTCCTTCTATTTGGCCTGAAACTTTTTCCTATGTAGTCGAAGAGATTATTGAAATGGATTTACCTATAATTGCTTTTGATATAGGAGCTCCAGCAGAAAGATTAAAGGAGTATGACAAAGCTTTTCTTGTAAAATTAGGTGATTTGGATAAAATTTTAAAACAATTGAAGAATTTAAATTATTTAGAGAATAAGAAATGAATAGAATTCAGATTACATTAAAATTAATTCAAACACTTAGGAATAAAGGAGTAGGTATTCAAAGGAACAAACCTTTTTATCTTCCAGAAAATACCTTATTTGAGCCTCCATGTAGTATAAAAAAAGCAGAAATCCAATATTCTTTTAAAATAGGGGCTTTTAGTTATTGCGTTAGTGGTTTTTATTTTGCTGTAAAAATAGGTAGATATTGTTCTATAGCAAAAGATGTTCAAATAGGATGGCATTCACATCCTTTTCACTATTTATCATCTTCACCAGTTTTTTATAGAGATTTAAGTTTTATTTATAATATTCCTAAAAAGGAAGAATATTTTTTTACTCCTTCAGATTTTAAAAAAAATACACCACCAGTTACTGTGCAGACTACAGAAATTGGAAATGATGTATATATTGGTAATGGTGCTTTTATTTTACCAGGAGTAAAAATAGGAGATGGTGCTGTAATTGCCGCAAGAGCTGTAGTAACAAAAGATGTTCCACCCTATGCTGTAGTAGCTGGAGTTCCAGCAGACATTAAAAAATATAGATTTGATTTGGATATAATAGAGGAACTTTTGAGCTTACAATGGTGGGAATATGCCCCTTGGCAATTGAAAGGGATTTATTTAGATGATATTAGAAAGGCTATTGATATATTAAAAGAAATACGTTTTAAAAAAATAGAACCTTATAGACCTGATATTATCAAATTAACTGATTATATTGATTAAAAACATTGAGACGAGGCAAAGATTAATGGAATTAATTTTGCATATAGGTTTTCCAAAAACAGGAACATCTTCTATTCAAAATTTTTTGTGGAATTTTAGGAAGGAACTTTCAAATAAATTTGGACTTTTATATCCTGATAATTTTGTATCTTTAGAAAATGCTCATCATATATTAGCATGGTCTATTTTAAAATACAGTAATTTATTAAAAAATAAAAAAGACTCAAAAGAACTTTTAAATAAAATTGTTTTAGAAGCAAAGAATAGAAAAGCCAAAAAGTTAATACTTAGTAGTGAGTATTTAATAGATGTTAAAGATATTGAAAATATAGCATATCTTTTAGAAAAAGATTTTAAAAAAATAAATTTAATATTCTATATTAGAAGACAAGATATATGGGTTGAAAGCTTTTATTCTCAAGTTGTAAAGCATTTTTATACAAAAGAGTTTTTGCCTTTTAGGTTGTTTATTTTAAAACCAAATATAGCAAATATGTTAGATTATTTTACGTTAGTTTCAAAATGGACTAAAATAAAGAATTTAAAAATAATACCCCGTATTTATGACAAAAAACTTTTCCCAGAAGGAAATGTAATATTAGACTTTCTATCAGCATTAGATTTAGATATTCCTGAAGCAAAAGAATTTAAAGTAGAAGCCAACCCCTCCTTAAGCCACGAATCAACATTAGCACTAAGGAAAATAAACGCAGAATACGAACTACCAAACGAACACCACACAAAAATAGTAAACCACCTAATAGAAATAGACAAAAAAGAAGGTAGCAAAATAAAAACATTCATGACATTAAAAGAGAGAATAGAATTA
>JALSSE010000053.1 GCA_026984415.1 Hydrogenothermaceae bacterium
GCTTTTTAAAATCCATTCCCATGAAAGACTATGGGTTGTTGCCTTTGTTCCTGTAGTAGATACAGAGATTTTCAGAAAAGGATTAAAGGTAGATGTTATCTCACCTCTTGGCAAAACTAAAGCTATTGTTGACTTTATAAGCCACAGTGTAGACCCTGATACAAAAAGGGTTGAAGTAAGAACCATAGCTGATAACACAAAAGAAACTCTAAAACCAAATATGTTTGTTGATGTCGTTATATCAAAAACCCTTCCAGAAAAACTTTATATCCCTGTTTCTGCAGTAGTTTTCAATGAAGGAAAAGTCTTTGCTTTTGTTTTTGAAAATGGAGAGTTTTTTCCAGTTGAGATAAAGATAGGAAAGAGAGTTGAAGATTACTATGAAGTATTAAGCGGCTTAAAAGAAGGTGATGAAGTAGTAGTAAACGGAACTATTCACTTAAAGGCTAAATTCTTTGGTGAAGCAGAGGAGTAAGGCTATGAGTGTTTTTCTTTTTTCTGGAAATACTCTGCAAGTTTTGGTGCATATAAAGGAACTGTTGCATAAGCTATTATTAAAATTCCTAATACTATACCAATTATTATTAAAAGACTTTCAACGCTCATTATTTTCTCCTTCTTTAGAAAATTTAATCCATATAAAAACGCTGATAAATACTATTCCTATACCTAAAATTATAAGAAGTAAAAAAGCAATTTCAATGGCTATTATCTCTTTATCCAGAGGATTAGGATTTCTTACAACTTCTCTTACTAAATCACCTAGAAAAGTTGTTATTAACAAAAATAAAACTCCTAACCCTCTTCTTATTTCCTTAAGCTCTTCGTATCTAAAGTCTTTCATAACAAAAATTTTAACACAGGGAGGAAACTAATAATGATAAATTGGATACTTCAGTATAGATTACTTATTATATTTGCTTTAATTGGACTTTTATCCTATGGATATTATGCATTTAAAACAATTCCAGTTGATACATTCCCAGACCCAACACCACTTCAGGTAAACATATACACAGAAGCACCGGGATACTCTGCAGAAGAAGTTGAAGCACTTATTACTAAAAAAATAGAAACTGTAATGAGTGGGATAAAAGATGTAGAAAAAGTTAGAAGTGAAAGTATTCCGGGACTTTCTTATGTTTCTATATTTTTCAAAGATGGAACAGACATTTATTTTGATAGAAGACTTGTAATGGAAAAACTTCCAGAAGCTCAAAGTCAACTGCCTCAAGGAATAACACCAATTATGGGACCTAACACTTCAGGGCTTGGAAATGTGCTTTTATATGCTTTAGTTGATGAAAAAGGAAAACATTCTCTAACAGACTTAAAATCAATTGAAGAATGGACAGTAAAACCACTTTTGAAATCTATTCAAGGAGTAGAAGATATCTCCCAGTGGGGACCAGATAAAGCGTTTTTAGTAAAACCAGATTTAGAAAAACTCCTTAAATATAACCTAACTTTAGATGATGTTTTTGAAGCTATAGATAAAAACGGAGGACTTGCAGGAGGAGGATACACAAAAACACCAGAAGGAGACCTTGTAATAAGAACAGTAGCAAGTATTACTACAATAAAGCAGATAGAAAACATCCCAGTAAAAACAGATAACGGACAGGTTATAAAAGTCAAAGATATAGCAAAGGTAATAGAAGGAGAAGTTCCACAAAGAAGGGGAGCTTTTACACTAAACGGACAGGAAGTTCAAGGAAATATAGTTCTAAAAAGAATAGGAACAAATACCCAAGAGCTTGTAGAAAAATTAAAAGCAGAAATAGACAGAATAAACAAGGAAGTTTTACCAGATGGAGTAAAGATAAAACTGCTATACGACCAGTCTTACCTTACACAAAAAGCCCTTTCAACAATAGAAAAAGCTCTTCTTGAAGGTATTATTTTAGTTTCTATTGCAATGGTAATATTTTTAGGAAATATTAGAGCAGCGATTTTAGTTATCTTATCTATACCTTTTACCCTTTTAATCTCATTTATCTTAATGAAACATTACGGACTTACTGCAAACCTTATGTCACTCGGAGGACTTGCAATTGGGCTTGGACTTTTTGCAGATGCAACAGTTGTTGTAATAGAAAATATTTTTAGACATTTAAGCCATAACAAAGAGAGAGTTAAAGACAAAAACTTTAAACTTGAAATTATAAAGTTATCAGTTCAGGAAATAACAAAGCCAGTAATATTTGCAATATTAATAATAATGGTAGTTTTCCTGCCAATCTTTAGCTTTGAAGGAGTTGAAGGGAAATACTTTAAACCACTTGCGTTAACAATTATTTTTGCCCTTGCATCTTCATTAATTGTTGCACTTATTGCTATGCCTGTTTTAGCTTACTTTGGACTAAAGCCGGGAACAGAGAAAAACATAGTAATGAAAATTATAGAAGCAGGATATAAAAAACTGCTATATGGAGCAATGAAAATTGGAGCAGTACTTTTTATAGCAACAGCTATTTTATTTGGAGTAAGTATTTATCTTTTAACAAAAGTTGGAACAGAGTTTACACCAGAGCTTGACGAAGGAGCAGTTTTACTTGAAGTGTATTTAGACCCAAACATATCCCTTGATGAAAGTAAGAAAATTGCCCTTTACATAGAAAATCAGGCAAAAAGCTTTAATGTTGTAAAAAATGTATTTACCACAATAGGAAGAGCAGAAAAAGGAGAAGTTCAAGATGTTAACTATATGGAAACTTGGATACTGCTAAAACCTTATAACCAGTGGAAAGAGTTTAAATCAAGAGAAGAATTTGAAGATGCATTAAGGGAAAAACTAAAAGATTTACCAGTAGCAGGCCTAATCTTTACCCAGCCAATAGCAATGAGAATAGAAGAGCTTTTATCAGGAGTTAAAGCAACTGTTGCAGTAAAAATATTTGGAGATGATTTAAACAAAATAAATGAAATAGCCTACAAAGTTGAGGAAGTTGCAAAGAACACAAAAGGTTCAGAAGATGTTGAAACAGAAGCCCAAACAGGTAAATTTCAACTTCAAATAGTTCCTAAATATGAAACTCTATACAAATACGGCTTTAAAGTAGAAGATTTATTAAACCTTGTTGGAAAATATATGGCAGGAGTAGAAGTTAATGAACTTAGAAAAGGGCTTATAAGTTATCCAATTTTTGTAAAAATACCTGATAAATACCTTTATGATTTAGAAAAAATAAAAAATATACCAATGTATAAAAAAGAAGACGGCACACTGCTTAGACTAAAAGATTTAGCAGAGGTAAAAATAGTTCCCGGATTTTTCAAAATCAGACATGAAAATGGCTTAAGATATGCATTAGTTCAGTTAAATATAGAAGGTAGAGACCTTGGAAGTTTCATAAAAGAGTTAAATGAAAATATACACTCTCAGGTTAAACTACCAGAAGGATACTTTATCCAGTTTGCAGGTCAGTTTGAAAATCAAGAAAGGGCAATGAAAAAACTCTCAATAGTTGTCCCTGTTGCAATAATGCTTATATTTTTGCTGCTTTTCATAAACTACAACTCAGTAAAAGATGCCCTTATTATTATGCTAAACGTCCCATTTGCAACAATTGGAGGAATTTTAGCCCTTTACTTATCAGGATTTAACCTATCAGTTCCAGCAGCAATAGGATTTATAGCAGTTTTTGGAATAGCAACACTAAACGGAGTAGTATTAGTTTCCTACATTAGACAGATGCTTGAAGAAGGATTAGATATAAATGAAGCTATAGAAAAAGCAACTACACTCAGGCTTAGACCAATTTTAATAACAGCTACCGCAGCATCCCTTGGACTTGTACCAATACTATTTACAAACGACATAGGCTCAGAAATCCAAAAACCAATAGCAATAGTAGTAATAGGAGGAATATTCACTTCAACATTTTTAACATTAGTTTTACTACCGATTGTTTATAAGTTTGTGTATAGATTTAGCAAGTAAGTGGCAGCATATTTTTGTATACCTCCAGTTTTTGGCTTTTATTTTAGCTAAACTGGAGATTTTTTTCGAAAAGGATTAGAAAGGGCTGTAAAACTATGCAGTAATAACTTAAAACTATTTTCAAAGGAAATAGCAAAAAATTTATAAGTTTCTACTAAATTTGTAAAGGCGGTTGTAGAAGATATAGATAAGGGAAGAAGGTTATAGAAAACTTTTTGTTTAAAGTTAAGAATTTAATTGTAAGATATAATAAACTTTAGATTAACTTTATCATCCATTTTTTCATTTACACATATTTGAAAAATTACCCCTTCTACACCTATTATATCTTTTATATTAGAAATTAAGTATTCAATCTCTATTAGCCCAACTTCTTCATTTACTTCTATTGATATTAACAGATTTTTAAATTTTCTTTCATCATTTTCAAAATCCTTTCTAACGATATCTAAAGCTTCTTTTAAAGGAATATTTTCTTTTTTATATATTTCTATTTCTGTTTTTTCTATTTTTGTTTCTGTTATAAATCTAAATATATCTTGAATACCTAAATCTATAAAACAATCTTTAGGAAACATCTGGTATTTGTAGATATCATCTATTTGTTTTAAAAACATGTTTATTTCTAAGAAACTTTCATAATTTAAAAT
>JALSSE010000054.1 GCA_026984415.1 Hydrogenothermaceae bacterium
TAAAAAATTATTAACAGGGGAATAAAATTGGCAATTAAAACACCATTTTTAGCAACTGATGGAATAATTCAAATTTTTGATGAAAATGATAATTTTAAGGGAATAGTTTTGATAGAAAGAAAAAATCCACCTTTAGGACTTGCTATACCCGGTGGGTTTGTTGATGTTGGCGAAAAAGTTGAAGATGCCCTTAAAAGAGAGATGAAAGAAGAAACAAGTTTAGATGTTGAAATTGTAAGAATGTTAGGAGTTTATTCAGACCCAAAGAGAGACCCTCGCTTTCATGCTGTTTCTGTAGTTTTTGTATGTAAAGCTTACGGAGAACCAAAAGCACAAAGTGATGCAAAAAAAGCTAAAATATATAAATTGGAAGAAATACCTTTTAATAAATTGGTATTTGACCATGAAAAAATATTAAAGGATTATTTATTAAGATAACGGAGGGAAAAATGGAAATACTAAAACACTGGGATTTAAATTTAGATTTAGTAAAAACTAAAAAAGGAGCAATTTTATACAAAATTAGTATAGCTGAAAATCATTTCTTTTTAGAACAAAACCCTTTAAAAAACAGTAAATACGGTGTGGCTTATAGGGCTTTAAAAGAAAAATACCCAGAATTTTATATGTTTTGGGAAATAAAAGATAATGAATATACAGGAAAACTTTTAACTGGTGTTTTCCTTGAAAAAGAAGACATTGATAAATTTATTACAGATGTTATCCAGAATGAAGAATTTAAAGAGTATGAAGACATAAGAGAGGAAATAGAAAAGTAGATGGTAGAAATAAAAGTAAAATATAGAGGAAAGGAACAGATTTTAAAATTTGATAAAGAAAAAGTAAAAGCCATTGATATATTGAAAGCCCTAAACCTTTCCTCCGAACACGCATTTGTAGCAAAAAATGGAGAATTAGCATCAGAAGACGAAATTATTTCCCCTGAAGATAAAATAAAAGTTATAAATGCTATTTCAGGGGGATAGTATTTTATTAGTTAAATCTCAACTTGAAAAAAATAAAAATTTAGATAATCTTGAAAATTCAAAAACAAATCAGGTGATTAGATGACCAAAAAACTGAAAAAAGGAACAAGATGTACAATATGTAAAGCAAAAGGGGAAAATGATAAGGCAGTAGTATATCTTCCACACCACAGATTAGCCCTATGTAAAGAACATTTCATAGAATGGTTTGAAAAAAGAGTAGAAAAAACGATTAAAGAATTCAAAATGTTCAAATTAGATGAAAAAATATTAGTTGCAGTGTCTGGAGGAAAAGACAGTTTAGCACTATGGAATGCTTTAACAAAGCTTGGATATCAGGCAGATGGATTTTACATAGATTTAGGAATTGGAGATTATTCTGAAGAATCTAAAAAGCTATCCATAGATTTTGCTGAAAGTATAGGAAGGAAACTACATATAGTTCCAATGAAAGAAGAGATAGCACCAATACCAGAAATAAAACAATCTACGAAAAGACCAGCCTGTTCCGCCTGTGGAACTGTAAAAAGGTACTATATGAATAAAATAGCTAAAGAGCTTGGATATAATGTTGTTGCAACTGGACATAACCTTGATGATGAAGTAGCTACCCTTTTTGGAAATACTTTAGGCTGGGATATAAATTATTTGAAAAGACAGTATCCTGTTCTTCAGGAAGAAAACGGATTTGTCAGGAAAGTAAAGCCTTTATGTAAAATAACTGAGAAAGAAAGTGCTTTATACTCTTTTTTTAATAACATAGAATACATAGAATACGAATGTCCATTTTCAGAAGGTGCTTCCTCAATAGAATACAAAGAAATATGGTCAAAGATTGAAGAAAAGTCCCCCGGTTCAAAACTTAGATTTTATTCTGAATTTTTGAAAAAAATGTATCCTATTCTAAATACACAAAATAAAAATATTAACGTATCAGAAATTAAAACATGCATAATTTGCGGTGAGCCTTCTTTTAATGAAATCTGTAGTGTTTGTAAACTAAAAGAAAAAGTGGGTATAAAAAGTTAGGAAATTTCCTGTTTTAAAAAGCTAAAAACTTTTTCCCAGAAATTTGAATTATTTTCTTTAATTGGTTCTCCAACCTCTATTGAAGCTATCTTTTTCATATCCAATGTATAGTTATCTGTTGGGTAGAGTTCTGAAATAAGCTGTTTACTTCTAACTGATTTTTGTAAGTTTTTAGAAAAAGAAAGTTTCCCTGCCAGTTCTAAATTTAATCCTAAAAACTTATTTGCTGAATAGTTTAACTTTTCAAATGTTTCATATTCATCGTTTCTCTTTTTACACATATTTATTATTATTTTAAACTTACTATACCCGTAAATTTTGTAAGATGATTTTATTATTGCATAAGCATCCATTAAGGCTGTTGGTTCTGGAGTGGTAATGATATAGGATTTATTTGATGCTCTTATAAAACTTAAATTTGTTCCTATTCCAGCTGAATTATCTATTATTACGTAGTCATAATTTTTTGAGATTCTGTTTAAATCTGAAATTAATTTGTGAATAATACCTTCCTCAAGTTCAACAATATTTTCTACCCCTGAAAAACCAAATAAAGCGTCAATTCCTTTTACATTAACAATTATGTTTTCTATTTTTTCTCCGTTTAATAAATCTTTCATATTTTTTGAATGGGGACTGTTGAGAAGTATGTGGATATTTCCCATTCCAATATCTGCGTCAATCAGTAAAACTTTCTTCCCAAAGCTGTTGGCAAGAACATAGGCAAAATTGACGGCGAAATTAGTTTTACCTACTCCACCTTTTCCACTGGCAATAGATATAAATTTGCTGTTTACTAAATTTCCACTTTTTTCAATAAGTTTTTTCAATCCGTAGATTTGGTCTTCCATCATTCACCTAATAAGTAGTTTGCAATTCTTTCTGGAGTTAATATTCTTATATCTTCAGGAACTCTCTGTCCAACACTTACATAACTTACAGGAATACCTGTTTTTATTGGAAGATTAAGTAATATTCCCGGGTCTCTTGTTTCGTCAATTTTTGTAAAGAATAAAGAGTTTATAGGGAAAAATGTCCTGTACCTGTTTACTATTTCCATTGCTTCTTTATTTTTTGTATTACAACTTATAGCAAGAACAACTTCCATCCAATCACTTCCACCACTGAGAATTTCTTTTATTTCTCCAAGTCTCCAATAATCGTAATGGCTTCTTCCTACTGTATCTATTAAAATTACATCTAACTCTGGCATATCTAAAAGTTTTTTTCTTAAATTCTTTGAATCAGTTATTGCGTGGAAAGGTATGTTTAAAATATTTGCATAAGCCCTTGCCTGCTGTACTGCTCCAACTTTAAAAGTATCGGTACTAATTGCCCCTACTTTAAGATTTCTGTTTATCACAAATTCGGAAGCAATTTTAAAAAGGTTTGTTGTTTTACCAACACCTGTTGGACCTACAAATGTTATAACTTTTAAATTATCTTTTTTTACATCAAAGGGACCTGTGAACTTAATATTTTTTTCTATGCCCTTTATAATTGCTTCTTTAAATGTTGAAGTACTTAAATCCATTTTGTTGTTTTCTAAGTCAATTCCGCAGGCTTCTTTTACTATTACTTTTGCCACTTCAGGTTCAACTTCTTTACTTATTAAGAACTGTATCAGGTCTATAGCTTCTCCTGTAAATTCATCAAAGAAATCTGGTGTATAGCTGTTTTCCTTTATTTCAGAAGGGGCTTTCATCTGCATAACCTGTGTAGGAACCATAGTTTTTAACTTCTGGTCTAAAATCGTTTCTATTTTTGATAAAAGCTCATCTACATCAGGGGAAGAACCATTATTCCTATTCTCTTCTATCTGATTTTCAAACTGTTCTATCTCTTTTTCAACAAATATTTTGTACCTTTTCTTTTTTCTAAAAGGAAGCCAGTGTTTTACATCTTCAGTTTCATAGTAAAGTATTTTTATATCTTCTCCAAGTTCGTGTTTTGCCTTCTGGATAAGATTTTCTAAATCATATCCTTCATATACATTAATTTCCATCGGATTTCACCACCCCAATTATATTTACTTTTACTTTTGGTTCTATTTCTGAATATGATAAAACTGCAAAGTTTGATAAATACGGTTCTATCAATTTATAAACAAATCTCCTTATTGCAGGAGAAGTTAATAGTACAGGGTTTGCCTGACTTATTACAAACTGTTCCATATAGCTACCTATGTTTGTTACAAGTTTCTGGACAAACATTGGGTCTAAAGGAGGAAGCACCCCATCGTTTTCTTTAACCTTTTCTAATATGTAATTTTCTATCTCTGGGTCAAGTGTAATTGCGTATAGTTCATTATTTTTAGCGTACATTGAAGTTATTAATCTTGATAAAGACTGTCTTACAAATTCTGTAAGAATTTCAGGGTCGTTTGTTTTCATTATATTGTCAGAAAGGGCTTCTATAATAGTTAAAAGGTCTCTTATAGGGATATTTTCTTTAAGTAAGTTTTGGAGAACCCTATGTAATATGTTTAAAGGCACCTGTTCAGGAATTATATCCTT
>JALSSE010000055.1 GCA_026984415.1 Hydrogenothermaceae bacterium
CAGATAGAAGCAATTAAAAAAAGATTTAAGCTATATCCAAGAGATAACTATACTCAGGACTTACAATCTTTACTTTTTTTCATAGAAGAAAATGCCGGAAACTACAAAGACTTTGATTTCATAAAGGAAACCTTTGAAAATCTTATTGAAAAAGCCCATGTATTAGATAATGAAGATATACCTTCATACCTTGATTCTATTGAAGAAAAAATAAACATAGACCTTATAGACGAACCTTTAGAAGATGCAAAAACATTAATTGGAATTGCAAAAGACCATTTAAAAGCAAGGAAGTATAAAAAGGCTTCTAAATCTTTAGAACTTGCCCTTGAACCTTTAATTCAGGTATCTTTTAGAGAAAACCTTGATTTAGCAGTAGCAAGGGAACTTGTATTCAAAGGTAAATTAATGTATTCTTCAGATAAAACCATCTCAAAAAACTATATAGAAAATGCCCTATACTTTGTAAATAAAGCCTATTACATCTCATCTGTTGAAAACAAAGATGTTATCAAAGGGATAAGAAATCAACTAAGGAAAATAGTAAAAGATTTTTACAATCAAGAAAAAGTTGAAAAAATTTTAAAATCTATAGCAAATCAGTTGAAAAATTTATAAATTGGACTATAATATAAAAGGTATTTAATGGAGGGATTGGATGAAAAAAACTATTGCCTCATTTTTAATTGTATTCTCAATTTTCCTTGGATTCAAAAACAGCTATGCTGTATCTGGAGAAATTATCTTTAGGGATGCAATGTATGGGGCTTTAATTGGCGGACTTGCTGGAACAGCTGTTTATGCGATAGATGCAGAAGATTATGGAAAAAAAGCTGGTGGTGGAGTTTTAGTCGGTCTCATTTTAGGAACAATATTTGGTGTTTACGAATCATCTGAACTTTTTGCCAAAGCAGAAAAACCAAAACCTCAAATAGAAGTACCTATAAAAGTACTTACCTTTAGAGGTGAAGACAAAAAAACATACACAATCACAAAACTATCTTTAATAGATACGAAGTTCTAACCATGTTATCAAACGAACTAAAAAAAAACTAAAAAATACTCCTAAAAAGAGCATCAACTTAGTTATCAAAGTAGACTCAAAAAAACTAAATTTTATCTCAATGGTTATAGATGGTCATGGAAGGATTTGCCTCCCAAGAACAAGAAATGGAAAGAAAGGAATTTTAGATTTAATAACATCTCCAGATTGTATTGAGGATTTATATCTAATTTTAGAAAATCTAAAAAAAGATTACGACCCAACCCTTGAAATCATCGGTGATTTAGGAGATAACTGGTTAGAAGCAGTTATCTAATCTATCAATTCAAACTTGAAATAAATACTAAATTGTTTATTATTAACTTTAATAAATTTACAGGAAAACAGTATGGTTACAGTAGAAGAAGAAAATATAAAAGAACTTGAAAATAAGATTTCATATATGAAGCCTGAATGTGTTGATGAAGTTAAAAAAGTAGCTGAATACATTATTGAAAAACACAAAAACCAGTATAGAAAATCTGGCGAACCATACTACATACATCCTATAGAAGCAGCAAAGATTCTTGCAGAGCTTAAATTAGATAAAACTACAATAATTGGAGCTTTACTTCACGATATCGTTGAAGATACAGAAACACCAATTGAGGAAATAGAAGAAAAATTTGGAAAAGATGTTGCTTTAATAGTAGATGGAGTTACAAAAATAGGAAAATACCATTTTTCATCTGACGAAGAAGCAAAAGCCGAAACATTCAGAAAGATGATAATTTCTATGTCTAAGGATATAAGGGTTCTTTTAGTAAAGTTAGCCGACAGACTCCACAATATAAGAACTCTCCAGTACCTAAAAGAAGAAAAAAGGGTAAAAATTGCAAAAGAAACCCTTGAGATTTATGCACCTCTTGCAGCAAGGCTTGGTTTATGGAAAATAAAAAGTGAATTAGAAGATACATCTTTTAAATATATAGACCCTGAAAATTATAAAAAAATTACAACTTATATCTCTAAATCAAAAGAAAATCAGGAAAAATATTTAAAGGAAAAATTTGTTCCTGTTCTAAAAAAAGAGCTAAAGGAAAATGGGATAAATGCAGAAATTTCATATAGGTCAAAACACATTTACAGCATATACGAAAAAACTATAAGAAAAAACCTCTCTTTAAGTGATATTTACGATGTTTACGGTATAAGAGTTATTGTTGATGATGTTAAGAATTGCTACACAGTATTAGGAATAATCCACCATACGTGGAAACCTGTACCGGGTAAATTTAAGGATTACATATCACTACCTAAATCAAATCTTTATCAGGCACTGCACACAACTATTGTTGGACCAGAAGGAAGATTTGTTGAAATTCAGATAAAAACCCACGAAATGCATAAAATAGCAGAAGAAGGTATTGCAGCCCACTGGAGATATAAAGGCGGACAGCAACTAAAAGAAAAAGATATTGAAACTTTCAAATGGTTAAGAACACTGTTGGAAACTGTTAAAGAAAGTAAAGACTCAACTGAATTCTTATCTTCTGTAAAAAATGATTTAATTGAAGAAGAAATATTTGTATTTACCCCAAAAGGTGATGTTAAAAATCTTCCTGTAAACTCTACACCTGTTGATTTTGCATATGCAATCCATACACAGGTAGGACACAGGTGTGTTGGGGCTAAAGTAAACAACAAATTGGTACCCCTTGATACAAAATTAAAAAGCGGTGATGTAGTTGAGATTATAACTTCAAAAGAACCAAAACCAAACCGTGCATGGCTTAACTTTGTAGTTACTTCAAAGGCAAAAAACAATATAAAACATTTCCTTGCAAAAAAAGAAAGAGAAAAGGCAAAAATCTTCGGGGAAAAACTTTTAAATAAATTTTTAAGGAAAATAAACAAAAAAGTAAGTTCACTTACAGAAGAAGAAAAGGAATTTTTACTAAAAAGATTTAAATACAAAAATTTTGAGGAATTTATAGTATCTATCGGAGAAGGGAAATTATCTCCAGAAAAAGTTTTAAGAGCATTAAGAAAAGAAGAAGATAAGCCAAAAAACCAGAGCCAGAAAGAAAGTTATTCCAAACAGGATTCTTACATAGAAGTTGATGGAATAAACAATGTGATGTCAACAATAGCAAAATGCTGTTATCCTGTGCCGGGGGACGAAATAATAGGGGTAGTTTTAAAAGGAAAAGGCATCTCAATCCATTCAAAAAACTGTTTAAATGCAAAACAGATAGCAGAATCTGAACCAGAAAGGATAATAAATGTAGTGTGGAAACAGGGAATTGGAGAAGCAATTTATCCTGTTATGCTAAGGGTTATATCAGAAGACAAACCAGGTTTACTGGCAAATGTTGCAACTGCTATAGCAAGTACAAAAACAAATATATCAAACGCTTCAGCAAAAACAAACAGACAGGGACAGGCAATTACAGATTTAAAAATAAATGTTAAAAACTTAGACCATCTTAATAAAATAATATCCTCTATTCAAAAAATAAAAGGCGTAAAAGAAGTTTACAGAATAAATAAAAAAAGATAAACCAACTGGAGTTTCTACATAAATGCCAAGAGTTAAACACTACCTTATTAATAATAAATTTGAAGACCCGGGAATTGTTATTGAAGTAGAAAATTTAGGAGATTACCTGCTTTTTGACATCGGAAACATATACAACCTTGACAGACACCTTATAAAAAAAATAAACAAGATTTTTATATCCCATACACACATGGACCATTTTGTTGGTTTTGATTATCTGTTAAGAAACAAACTCGGAAAAGCCCAAACCGTTGATATTTACGGAATATCCCCTTTAGCAGATAATGTTTATTGCAAACTTCAAGGTTATACATGGAATCTTGTAGAGTTTGAACCGCAACTAATCTTTAATGTAACCCAATTAAATGAAGGGCTTTTTGAAAAGTACAGTTTAGATATAAAAAAGAAATTTCCAAAGGATTTTGTTAAAGAGTGGAAAGCAGACCCAAATACAATTTATGAAAATGAATACTACCGTGTTAGATACGCAGTATTAGACCATAAAATATGGGTTATGGGTTACAGTTTTGAATACAAAGACAGGTTGTTTTTAAAAAAAGAAAAAATAAAAGAGCTTCCCCTAAAAGGTAAAGAGATAGGAGAGTTTAAAAATTTCCTCCAAAATGAAGAAAACAAAGGTAAAGAATTTAAAATCGGAGACAAAAGCTTTAGCTATGAATTTTTAAAAGAGGAGTACAGTTATATCCAAAAAGGAATAAAGATTTCGTATATAACAGATGTTATTTATTCAGAAGAAAACAAGAAAAAAATAGTAGAACTGGTAAAAAATTCTGATTACCTTTACTGTGAGTCTGTATTTTTAGAGAAAGATGAGGAACAGGCGAAAAAAGTTTACCATCTAACAACAAAACAAACAGCAGAAATAGCAAAAGAAGCAAATGTAAAAAATTTAGTAGTTTTTCATTATTCCCGAAGATATGGTAAGAATAAAGAAATTTTATTAAACGAGATAAAAAAATATTT
>JALSSE010000056.1 GCA_026984415.1 Hydrogenothermaceae bacterium
GTAATTGCAGATATACATTTTTCCCCAAGGATAGCATTTTTAGCCCTTGAAAGTGGAATACACGGAATAAGGTTAAATCCGGGAAATATAAATGATAAAGGTAAAATAAAAGAGATTTTACAGGAATGTAATAGAAAAAATATTGCTGTTAGACTTGGTGTAAATTCAGGTTCACTTGAAGAAAGATTATTGGAAAAGTACGGTTATCCTTCTGGTGAAGCCCTTGCAGAAAGTGCTTTATACTGGTCAGAATTTTTTGAAAGTGTTGGGTTTACAAATTTTAAAGTGTCTATAAAAGGTTCTGATGTACTCCAAAATATAGAGGCAAACAAAATTTTTGCAGAAAAAACAGATATACCTTTACATATTGGTATTACAGAAGCAGGAGGAAAGGAAAAAGGCTCAATAAAATCTGCCGTTGGTTTAGGAATTCTTTTTTATCTCGGGATAGGTGATACAGTAAGGGTTTCTTTAACTGCTGACCCAGAAGAAGAAGTAAAAACAGCTTACCAGATACTTCAATCTCTTGGAATAAGGAGAAGAGGAATAGAAATAATATCCTGCCCGACCTGTGGAAGAATAGAAGTAAATTTACCAAAAGTAGTTCAGGAAGTAGAAGAAAAATTAAAAGATATAAAAACTCCTTTAAAAGTTGCAATTATGGGATGTGTTGTGAACGCAATTGGAGAAGCAAGGGAAGCAGATATTGGATTAGCTTGTGGAAACAAATCAGCTATTTTATTTAAAAATGGTCAGCCTTTAAAAAGGGTTTCTGAAGAAGAAATGGTTGATGAATTGCTTAACGAAATAAACAGTATGGAAAAGGAAAATTGAACGAATCTCCTGTTTCGGAAAAACCTTTTTCAAAGAATGAATATGTATATTACTACACAGCAGGGATTTTAGATTCCTGTGGGAATATAACAATTAGAAAAGATGGAAAATCAAAAAATTCTGTTTTTGCCTATGTTGAAATAAAATCAGAAAAAAAAGAAAATTTAGAATTTATACAGGATAAATTTGGTGGAAAAATAAGGAAAATAGGAAATAAATACTACCTTTTCTGGACCCACAGAAAAGCCCTGAACTTTATTTTGGAAATCAAAGATTTATTAATAGTAAAAAAAGAAGAAGCTAATTTTATCATCCAGTTATACAGTGATAAATTTACAAGACAGTATGAAACCCAGAGAAAAAAAGAAATTGTAAAAAATCTATTGGAAATTAAAAATATAAAAAAACATAAATGGAAAAAAGGGAATTGTTCAATACAAAAATGGTTAAATGAAAAATAGGAGGAAAAATGGAAGAAAAAGAGTTTAATCTAAAAGGTGTTGCTGTAGATGTAGCAACATACGAATGGGAAGAAGATGATATAGTAAATAAAACGCCAGTTATCATAAATAAAATATCAAAAAGGTCAGGTGGATTTACAGTTTTTATGAAAGCACCTACAGAACAATTAGAGTGGTACTTTTCAAAAGGATTAACAAATATTCTTGTTGTCAAAGGAAAAAGGGCTCCCTACATAAGGATAGAACATGAAGATGGAATATACTGGATAGATTTGCCCTACAATCCAGAAATTATTGAGTTTTTAAAAGAGTTTAAAGAGATAGATTGACCTTAAATAAAAAAGAATCTATACTTACAAAAAATCAAAACAGGGAATAATAGATGGAAAAAGCAGTTGAAAAGGCTAAAACATTAATGGAAGCTCTTCCCTTTATTACAAAATTCCGTGGAAAAACTTTCGTTATTAAATATGGTGGAAATGCAATGGCAAAAGCCGATTTAAAGGCTGCCTTTGCCCAAGACATACTTATGCTTAAATACCTTGGAATAAATCCTGTTATAGTCCACGGTGGAGGACCCCAGATAGGAGAATACCTGAAAAAAATGGGATTAGAATCAAAATTTGTTGGTGGACTGAGGGTTACAGATAAAGAAACAATGGACGTTGTTGAAATGGTACTTGGAGGTCTTGTTAATAAAGCCATTGTCCAGCTTATAAATCATTATGCAGGTGGACATATTAAAGCTGTTGGATTAACTGGTAAAGACGGACAGCTATTAAGGGCAAAAAAGTTAGATGCAGAAGAATATTTTAAAAAAATGGATGGATTTAGACCAACAGAGCTTTTAGATTTAGGACACGTTGGAGAAGTTGAATACGTTGACCCTATGATTATCAAACATTTAGAAGAGGACAATTATATTCCAGTAATAGCACCAATAGGATTTGACTGGGAAGGAAATGCTTACAACATTAATGCAGATTTTGTGGCTTCAGCAGTTGCAGCAGCATTAAAAGCAGAAAAAGTAATATTTCTGACAGATATTGAAGGAATAAAAGATAAAGAAGGAAAGGTAATTTCCTCTATAAAAATAAAGGAAATTGAAAAAATGATTGAAAATGGAATAATTACAGGGGGAATGATTCCAAAAGTAAAAGCTGCAATAACAGCTTTACAGGAAGGAGTTAAAAAAGCCCATATTTTAGATGGTAGAATTCAACACTGTGTTTTACTTGAAATTTTTACAACAGAAGGAATAGGTACAGAAATAGTTCCAAAAGAGTAGAAATTTTTTAAAAAGATAATATAATATCTGTACAATCAAAAAATCTTATAAAGGAGGGCTAAACCATGAACTTTGAAAAGTACGTGGCAAATGGAAATCTGTTTCTAAAAGAACTTGCAGAGGAGTTAGGAGTACCGGGGGATAAAGATAGGGCTGGTAGAATATTGAGGGCAGTTTTACATGCTCTAAGAAAAAGATTAACTCCAGAAGAATATTTAGACTTGGTAGCTCAGCTTCCAATGTGTATCAAAGCAATTGCAGTAGATGGGTGGAGGATTGATGAGCCAATTGACAAATCAATTAAACATGTTGACGATTTAGTCCACGCTGTAATGGAAGAAGATGGAAGAACTGCACCAAGAGACCTTGGAAATGAGGAACACGCAAAAGAAGCAATAAAAGCAGTAATAAGAGTTATAAAAAGACACGTTTCAGATGGTGAAATAAAAGATGTAGAAGCAGAATTACCAAAACATCTAAAAGAATTCTTTGAAACTGCATAATCTATAGGGGGATTTCCCCCTTCTTCTCAAGAATTTTTATTCTCAAACATTTATTTTAAAATACCTACAATAAAAACAGATGTTGTTGTTTTCTTATAAATTCCATATAATATCTTTAAAATCTAAATAATAACTCTTAAGGTAAAAGAATGATATTAAATGATAGAACAATAAGAGAGTACATTCAACAGGAAAAACTTATAATTGACCCTTTAGAAGAAAATCAGATACAACCTTCATCAGTAGATTTAAGGTTAGGAGATGAATTTCTTATTTATCCTGATTCAATAGAAGTTTTAGATGTAAAAGATGAATCTCTAAATACAAAACTTCAAATGGTTAAAGTAGATGAAACTGGATTTATAATACAACCAAAACATTTTATACTTGCAACTACAGTTGAGTACATAAAACTTTCTGATAATCTAACAGCTTTTGTCGAAGGAAGGTCATCATTAGGTAGATTGGGACTTTTTATAGAAAATGCAGGATGGGTTGATGCTGGTTTTGAAGGGAATATAACCCTTGAATTTTACAATGCAAACACCAGACCTATAAAGATTTACCCTAATATGAGAATTTGTCAGCTTGTATTTGCCGAAATGAAAGAAAAAGCTGAAAACCCATACAGAGGTAAATATCAGGGACAGAGAGGAGCTACAGCATCAAGAATATATATGGATTAAAAATTTAGGAGTGGTAGCTATGAATAAGAAAAAATTAATAACAAAAATTCCTTTACTTTTATCTTCAGTTTTTATTTTTTCCTGTGATTTAGGTATTGGAGGAGGTGGTGGTGGAGAAGAAACAAAAGAAACACCATCTTATCTCATCTATGAATCAAAGTTAGATACAGGAACAAATGAAATTTTTGCCATAGACCCGGAAAAACCTGGAACAGCTATACCAGTAGATACAGAGGTTACAGATAAAAGCGTTCAGATATTTTTGAAAAGTGATTTTGACGGAGATAAATTTAAAGACATACATAATGGGTACGTTGTTTATATAAAAAATGGAAGAATTTACAGGGCGAACTTAGAAAAAGATGAAACAGAACCTTCACCTATAGTTGTTTCAAATGAAGAAAATGCAATTAATATATGTGATACTGCTGCCTACACAGACTTTTTAAATTACTCTTTATCCCAGTACGTTTATCATCTTGCTGGAGACGATAACACATGTGGTACAAAAGATGATGAATGGAAAATGGTTAAATTAGGAATGAATGATGAAGACTTTCCAAAAGAATTCAGCAAAAAACCACCTGTTATGCCACTTTACGACAGAGAAGATGGAAATATTGTTGGATGGTTAACTTTAGATAAAGACAGAGATAATCTTTACTACTGTAATGAAGATTTAAAAGATTGTGAGAAAGTGAAAGAAATAAATAAAATAAAAGATGTAAAAACA
>JALSSE010000057.1 GCA_026984415.1 Hydrogenothermaceae bacterium
GCCAAGCTCAAAAAGTATAAACTCTAAAAGTTTTTCCTTTACTTTTTTCAAATCTTTACTTTTATCAAAAATATAACTTTCTATTGCCTTTATGCTATCCGACCCTGCTCCAAAAACCCTTAGAAAACTTTCTATTTTCTTTCTTTTATTATCTAAATCTGTTTCCTCATTTATTAAATCTCTAAAAGCACTTGCTAATGCACCTTTCCAGCTGGAACCTCTAACCATTGGGACTTTAAAGTTTGTTTCTTTCAAAATTGGATTTTGGATTATGTAAAACTCATCATCGTCTTTTGAAAAATAGGGGGCTTTTAATCTTAACTTAAACCAAATTGCAAACGAGTATTTGGGAAGGTTATTAATATAATTTTGTAAGTCGGCAGGATTATAGTAAATTCCAGAAACATCTTTTACTATTTCAAAATCATTTTTACTTATATTTGCTACAAAACTTTTATATGTAAGCCTATTGCTACCTTTAAATTTGTTTAATATTTTGCTTTTCTTATATAAATTTCCATAAATTAAATTTAAAAATTTTTCATTTTCAGCTGTAAAAGTTAAATTATCACTATTAATATCAATTTTTTCAGCATAAATATCAAATTTAGCCATTATTATTATCTCCATTTAAGGATTTTAACCAGTTAACATATTTGTTAAATATGTGTTGTGGTATTTCTCTTTCTTCTAAAAAGGGATTGTTTAGTAGAAGCAAATAGATGGAATTGTTTTCTAATAAATTGGAAACATAAATTTTTGATGATTTTCCCTGCTCTCCAAAATTATTTTTTCTAAAGTTTCTATTTTCTTTTTTACGAAGGAAATATTTAAAATTAAATCCTAAAATATTTTTTCCTCCAGAATAAGTTATATTTGTTATTTTTTCTATCTTTAAAAAATTATCTATTGAATGGAAAATAACCAATTTATCTTGATTATTATCCAAACTCAAATTAACAAATCCAAAACCAAAGGAATTTTTACCACCAACTAAAATTAATTTATCTTTAAAATACTCAAAAAAGTCATTTAGATATTTATCCCACCAGTAATCTGTTGCTATAAGTTTAATCTTTACATTTTTGAAAAATTTTAAAGGGTTATCAGTTCTGTTTTTAAATAAACTTTTCCTTATCCAAAAATCACTGCTCAATTGGTTTCCATTTTGTTGAATTGTATTTAAAGGAAATTCAAATTCTAATTCATCAAATCTTATATATTCTTCTTCAAAATCTTTTATTTCAATTTTTATTCTGCTTTTCCAACCAGTGCAACCAAATATTCTTGAGGGAACTGATAAACCAAGTTTATCCAAAGTTTCATCTATTGCTTCATCAAAATCATCAATTTCTTCAATCTTTTTTCTTAAAATTTCTCTAAATGTTTTATTTTCTTTAGGATTTTCTAATTCAGATAGATTTTCTTTAGGAACACCACTTTTATCTAATTTTTCTGTAGTTCCATTTTTAACAATTTCCCAATAAAAAGCAAACCAAAATCTCAAACTTCCTACTAAAGAAGATGGTCTAATTTCTCTATTGTTTTGCCAGGCATCTCCAGTCCAGAGAGGAGTTATTGTTTTAAATTTTACCAATACTTCTTTTTTTGCCAATCTATAAAACCTCCACCATGCCAAAACCTTGGGAGTTTTTTGCTCCTAAGCCCGTATCGTAAACGGTTTTAAAAATTTCTGGGTCTGTTTTTATTTTAAACTCTCCTTCGTAAGCTTCTATTAGAAAATCTTTGTATTTAATTCTGGCTTTTCTTATGTCTTTGACTGGCTTTATTTCAAAGGGGAAGTCTCCTATTTTTCTATTTTTCAGGATGTAGTATTTCTTTTTTATGTTTTCTTTTAAAAGTGTTTCAAACTCTTTATCTTGGGGGGAGTAATATTTATAGAATTTTTTACCGTTTTCTTGCACTGTCTGGTAAGCTGTTATTGGAGATAGAGTTCTTACTGTCATTTCTTCACTGAAATTTGGTTTTGGCAGAACTTCTATAGATTCTATATAAAGCTGATTTTTTCCAAGAATTATTTTGTCCTTTTTTATAAAATTCTCTCCCCAGCTTTTTGAAATATCGTCAATTCCTGAAGATATATATAAAGTTATTGGAGTTTTATATTTTATTCTTTTTTTGTCTTTTTGGATTATGAAATGCTCTGATATGATTTTTGAAAATGTAAAAAGTTTAAACCTCCTGCCATTGTAAAAAAATCCTATGTCGTGCAGAAATTTTGATAAATAAGGGGGAAGGCTTTTGTAAAGCATACCTTGAACTGTTGGTGAATGGTGTAAAGGTAATGATATGTATTCTTTTTCTGAGTTTAATTGTAATTTTATTCTCAAATTAAGAAAATTCCCCCAAGTAATTACCAAATTATAGAACAATAATTTTTATTTTGCATTTTCTTTTTTATCAAGTTTCAATTCCTTATAGGCACGCTAAAAACATGTTGTTGAAATAGAAGAACAAAAAGGAAAAAGAAGTTTCAATTCCTTATAGGCACGCTAAAAACGAGCTTCAGTTAGCTTTTCAAGTTCTTCTTCAGAAAGATGTTTCAATTCCTTATAGGCACGCTAAAAACGGATTACTACAGAGCGATAGTGTTTACTACGTGGCTACTAAGTTTCAATTCCTTATAGGCACGCTAAAAACTAATTGGTTCTCCTTTTATATGTGGATACAAAGATACGGTGTTTCAATTCCTTATAGGCACGCTAAAAACATGGAGCTACAGCTGCAGCTATAGCTTTAAAAGGATTGTCGTTTCAATTCCTTATAGGCACGCTAAAAACGAATTTTGATGGCAGACTCTAATGGTGGAAATACTGTTTCAATTCCTTATAGGCACGCTAAAAACCTTTGGTTCTCTTCTTATTATTTCCATCTTATCCACCGTTTCAATTCCTTATAGGCACGCTAAAAACGATAATATTAAATAAACATTTATTTACAGAAGATTAGTTTCAATTCCTTATAGGTACGCTAAAAACTTTAATATTATCGTTTCTTTTTCTCTATCCATAATAAGTTTCAATTCCTTATAGGTACGCTAAAAACGTTCCATCACTTCTACCAGCTTCACCCCAATACCATTCTCGTTTCAATTCCTTATAGGTACGCTAAAAACCTACTTACCCCCGTTAATTTTGATATCTCATAATATCATTGTTTCAATTCCTTATAGGTACGCTAAAAACTAGGTAGAGCTATCGTTTATTTTGATGGAAATAGAAATATAGGTTTCAATTCCTTATAGGTACGCTAAAAACTATTCGTTTGACAACAAGCCTTTTAATTTTCCATCGGCTGTTTCAATTCCTTATAGGTACGCTAAAAACCATAGATGAATATATAGAATGGTCTCAATTTACCGAGTTTCAATTCCTTATAGGTACGCTAAAAACACAAGTTTTTATGATTACATAAAATTTAATGATTTTTAGTTTCAATTCCTTATAGGTACGCTAAAAACAATATATAATTGAAAAAAGATACCTGCAAGAAGATGTGTTTCAATTCCTTATAGGTACGCTAAAAACAAAATAGATAGAGTTGGTTTATTAGAAGAGCATAATCGTTTCAATTCCTTATAGGTACGCTAAAAACCTATGAAGTAAATATAAAGCTAAAAAGAAAAGAAAGAAGTTTCAATTCCTTATAGGTACGCTAAAAACTTTCATACAGCAAAAGGTAAAGCCTTTATTGAAAGAGTTTCAATTCCTTATAGGTACGCTAAAAACTAATACTTCAAATACTTGCTGTCCATATAAATATTGAGAGTTTCAATTCCTTATAGGTACGCTAAAAACCTTTTGTTTGGAAACAGCAAACAGAAAAAATAGATGGTTTCAATTCCTTATAGGTACGCTAAAAACTAAATATGATGTTATTGTTGAAGCTGGCACTTCTTATGCAGTGTTTCAATTCCTTATAGGTACGCTAAAAACATTTTCAATTTTTCACCTTTATTTTTTAGCAGAAATTAGTTTCAATTCCTTATAGGTACGCTAAAAACCAATTGATAAACTTATTATCAAAAGGTACATAAACGAGTTTCAATTCCTTATAGGTACGCTAAAAACTAATCGGTAATAAATCTTTTTGGGAAGGAATAAACAGTTTCAATTCCTTATAGGTACGCTAAAAACCCTAAAAAAGAGTACATATTCTGTTGCCATGTAGCCGTTGATAAATCTTATTGATTTTAAATATACAGAAAAATTATATAGCTGTCAAATTAAGTTAATTTTCTGTCAACCTTCAATCTTGCAAAAAACCCTGGACATCGACAAACTGTTGTCATTAAAGAACGAATAACGAATTTTTATAGTTTCAAACTACTTTATTGAGACAAAAAATAACCTTAAAATCTGACATCGACAAATTATTGTTATTCATCTTTAAAATACAAAATTTAACAAACTTTATAAATAATAATTGAGATTAAAACATAAATTTTCTGTGAAAAATTTATCTATTGAAAAATCAG
>JALSSE010000058.1 GCA_026984415.1 Hydrogenothermaceae bacterium
CCAAAAACTTCTTTAAATACTTTTTCTACTTCTTCTAAATCCATAAATGAAATATTCCTTTTTATAAAATTAATTACTTCATCTGGGATTTCGTATGAGATTTCAACTGGAGATTTTTTAACTTCAGAAAGCCATTTTGTTAGATTTATTTCATCTTCAAATTTTTTATTAGACAAAATTTTGTCTGGAATATAATTCCCTTTACTGTAGTACTCTGAAATTATTGTAGATTCAAAGTTGTCTGAGATTTCACCTTTTAATTTTAGTTCATCTTTGCCTATTATTCTGTGTCCTCTAATAACAACTAACACAACCTGATTTTTAAAAAAATAGAAAATATCTGCTTCTTCTATTGAAAGTCCTAAAATTTCCTGTTTTCTTATAAGGTTTTCAAGTGCAACAATCTGGTCTTTTACAACTGCTGCTTTTTCAAACATCATTTTGTTTGTGTAGTTTTCTATTTTGTCATACAACTGGTAGATTATATTTTTTGCTTCCCCAGATAAAAAGGCTTTTGCCATTTTAGAGTCAAACCTATAGTCCTTTTTGGAAATTTTTTCTACACAGGGAGCAGAACACAATCCTAAATGGTAGTCAAAACAGGCTATATCTCTTTTTGGTAATGGGTCACAGGTTCTTAATTTAAATATCTTGTGGATTAAATCTTTCATTGCTCTTGCAGTTTTTGCTGGAAGAAAAGGTCCAAAGTAATCTCCTTTTATTTCCCCAAATTTTCTGCTTATTTTTACAGTTGGATAGTCTTCATCTGTTATAACCAACATAGGGTAGCCATGTCCAGATTTTAATCTTACATTGTATTTGGGTTTATACTGTTTAATTAGCTCATTTTCTAAAACAAAGGCTTCATAATCAGATTTTGTAATAATCCACGAAATGTTAGAGCTTTCTTTAAAGATTTTTCTTTCTTTTGGGTCTATTTTAATTTGCTGGAAATGGTTTTTTAATCTTTTTTTTATATTTTTTGCCTTGCCAATATAGATGTACTCTTTCTTTTTATTCTGAAACAGGTAAACTCCAGACTTTTCTGGAGCATTATTTATTATTTCTTCAGCCCATTGAAACATCTCAATTACAGCATCCTTCATTTTCAAGGTAGTAAATATAATCTAAAATCTCTTCTATCTCTGGTAATTTACCAGTTTTAAAAAACTGAACTGTTCCATACCTATCAACTATTATTATAAATTCTTCATTTTCGTTACATCCTACTTTTTTACAAAAATCCTTTGTTAAAATCTGGACGTAATCAATTAATTTTGCGTCTAATTTTTCAAATTTATCTTCGTATTCATCTAAATCTTTCTCAGAATTGTATATGACTAAAATGTATTTCTGTCTAACATCGTATAAATTTTTTCCTTTAATTCCTTCTAAAAATTCAAAGTAAGGAATTTGTTCGCCTACCTTTATCAATTGGAACACTCCTTATTTAAAAATCTTTGATATTTCTTTTAATGGGTATTTTTTAACTAAATTTTCAGCTTCTTCATAATTCATATTGTCAAAATTTACAACAAAAATTGTAAATGGTGTTCCTTGTGACTCGTTTAAAAGAACAGCAATAGTTCCTGTTGGATTTTCTTTACTTTTATTAAACATAATTACTTCTTTAAATCCGTCTAATTTTTTTGCTTTTACCAGTTGTTCTGGTGAATCGTACTCAATTCCCATATTAAAAGGAGCCCATGCCATAGATGCCATTGTTCCTGCAATTATTTGAACTTCTATGTTCTTATTACCTTTTTCACAGCTTCTTTTGGCATTGACTGCATTACCCATTGGGGTTTTTAAAGATGAACCTGTTGGTTTTTCACATTTCCAGCCTTTTAAATCAACTAAGTATTTATAAAGGTCTGTGTAATTGATATCTTTAGAAAAACTGTGGAAAACAATTGTCAGGACAAGTAATAATGAAAAATTAATTTTTTTTATCATGGGCTTTCTCCTTTTATTTTAGTCATTGAATATAATAAGTTTTTGAGATGATTTTATCAAGTTATGACTTTAAATATGTATTTTTATTAACCCTTGATTATTATACTTTTAGTATTATACTTTTAGTATTAAATATTTATACCTGAGGTAAAAAAATGAAAAATCCTTTTTACTATGGTGGAATAGTATCAGATGAGTATTTTTGTAATAGAAAAGAGGAAATAAAAGAATTAAAGAAAGATATTCTAAACGGATTAAATATCCTTATATATGCTCCCCGTAGATTTGGAAAAAGTTCACTTGTGATACACGCACTTAATAAACTTAAAAATAAAGAAAATTTAAAATATGTGTTTGTAGATTTAATGGGTATTTCTTCAAAAGAAGAGTTTGTTAATGAATATTTTAATGCGTTAGCACAGGCATTGGAAGAACCTTTAGAAAAAGTTATTAAATTTTTTAAAAAAGTAGTTAAATTTAAACCTTCAATTAAAGCTGTAATTGATGAATATGGAAAAACAAAATTTTATCTTGAGTTCTTACCAGAAAAAACAATAGAAACATTAGAACAGGTTATAGAGATACCATTTGTCTATGCAAAAAAAGGTAAAAAAATTTGCGTGGTGTTTGATGAATTTCAGGAAATAGAAGCTTTAGGCATAGAAAATAAATTAAGGGCAAAAATACAATACCATTCAAATAAAGTTTCCTATATATTTATGGGTTCAAAAAAAAGTATAATGCAAAGAATGTTTCAGGACAAAAATAGGGCTTTCTATAAGTCTGTAAAACATTTTCAAATTAGAGAAATTCAAGAAACAGAATGGATTAAATTTATTCAGGATAAATTTAAAAAAACAAATAAAACAATTAGCAAAGATTTTATAAAAGAAATTTTATCAATAACAAAAGGATTCCCCTATTATACCCAACAATTTGCCTATGAATTATGGGAACTAACTGAAAAAGAAGTTGATGATGAAACGTTTAACAAATCTCTTAAATTGGTAATGGAAAGGGAAGAAGACCTTTTTGCTGTTGAATGGGATAATTTAACACCAAATCAAAAAAAAGCTTTGAAACTTATAGTAGAGAAAAATGGAAAAAATCTTTATGATGAAATTTTACTTGCAAAGTATGAGCTAAAAATTGGTTCACTTAGAAAAACAATTCAGATATTGATGGAAAAGGATATTATAGATAAAATTGAGAATAAATATTACATACAAGACCCTTTATTTGAATATTGGTTAAAAAATAAAATAATTTGATATTAGAAAAATTGAGAAAATTTTTCAATTCTTCTTATTGCTTTTTTATTTAAGTTTGCTATAATATTATTCTCATTTTGCGAGAGTGGCGGAACAGGCAGACGCGAGGGACTTAAAATCCCTTGGCCGAAAGGCCGTGAGGGTTCGATTCCCTCCTCTCGCACCACTACTTGATTTCCGCTTGAAAATTACCCGCCCGAATGGTCAAAAATGAATAACGTTGTGAAAGGCTATTTTTAGGTATGATTTCTTTATTTTTCAATAACTTACGAAAATAAAGGGACTTTAGTTTTATATAAATCCCTTGGCTAATACAAGACTAAAAAGAGGTTTACAAATAAGTAAAATTTTTGAGAGCATTGGTTAGACCATTTATAGCAGTTTCTTCAACATCTTTTTACATACTTGCAAAATGGAATGGTCTGGAGCTTACACAGTTTGACTATTATCTAATAGGCGGAGTTTTTACGTTTTACTTTGGACTGAGAACAATAGAAAAAGGACTGGGCAGGAGTTTGTCGGTTGTCAGGCGGGTACTACTGAAACCACTATATTATCACCAAATTTTTCTGATAATATCTTTTTAATCTGTAAAGATAAATTTATGGCTTTTTCTGGAGATTTTATATTATCAGCATATATAACAATAAAGTAATCACCTTCTTCATCTGGAGAGAGTGGTATTCTACATTCTCCTTCTATGCTATATTTTTTCATAATTTCTTTTAACGTTTTTTTCAACGAATTTAAAGATATTTTATTATCTAATACTTTCATTTTTCTAAACTCCTAATTATTTGTTTTGCTAAATAAATATAGAGCTTTGTTGTTTTTTCGTCAAATTTTAATATAGGTGTTTTTTGATAATCAGCTTGATTTCTGGCTTTTCCTAAAATAATTAATTCTTCCTTTGCTTTATACAATCTCCTCTTATTAAGAACTGCCCTTGCCATTCCGTGTAAATCAGTTCCTTTTAGTCCATAAAAATCCCTTACATACCACAACACACCATAATAAGCTCTGCTTATTGCTGACCGAAAGGCGAACTCCCTTTTTTCTCCTCTGGAGCGTTTGCCAAGTTCATAAAGCTCTTCTGCTACCCTTAAAAATCCTTTACTCATCTCCTTCCTCTTTTTCTTCTTCTGCAGTTAAATATTTAATTACATCATCAATCAGGTCTTTTCCTATTTTCCTATATTTCAGCAGTAAGGTTTATATTGAACTAATTAAAAAGAATATATATTGCATAAATTTAAAATTAGATACAGA
>JALSSE010000059.1 GCA_026984415.1 Hydrogenothermaceae bacterium
AAGATAAAATTAAACAAATTGCAAATATTATTGATAAATCTGGAGTACCTACAAAATACGACAAAAATGTATATAAACTTCTCTGGGATAAAATACTATACAACTGTGCATTAAACCCATTAGGAGCAATACTTGAATGTAATTATGGAACTTTAGCAAAAAATAAAGAAACAGTAGAAATTATGAATAAAATAATAAAAGAAATTTTCCAAACTACAAAAGCCCACAACATAGAACTAAACTGGAAAAATCCTGAGCAGTATATAAAACATTTTTATGAAGAGCTAATTCCACCAACAGCAGAGCATTATCCATCTATGTACCACGATTTAAAAGCAGGAAAGAAATTAGAAATAGATGCATTAAATGGAGCTATCGTTAAACTTGCAAAAGAAAAGAATTTAGAAGTCCCTGTAAATAAAACAATTACAAATCTAATAAAAACTAAAGAAAAGCTATTATGAAAAACAAAATTTCTGTAATTTTGCTTGCAGGAGGAAGAGGAAAAAGGTTTGGTGAAAAAAAACAGTTTATTAAAATAAACGGAAAACCTGTTTACCAGTATTCTATTGACACAGTAAATAAAATTGATGAAATAGATGAAATAATTTTTGTTGTTCCTGAAGAAGACAGAAAACTATTAAATATAAAAACAAACAAAAATCTAAAATTTGCAAATTCTGGAAAAGAAAGGCAGTTCTCAGTGTTTAACGGATTGGATAAAACAACATCTGATATTGTCATTATCCACGATACAGCACGACCATTTGCCACAGAAAAGATGTTTTTAGATGGAATAAAAAATGTATTAAGTGGTTATGACGGCTCAATTACAGCAATAAAATCAAGGGATACTATAAAAAAAGTTGAAAATGAAAAAGTTATTAAAACATTAAATAGAGAAAAACTCTTTACAGTTCAAACACCACAAACTTTTATTTATGAGAAACTATTAAAAGCCCATATTTATGGACAAAAAAATAATATAATTGGTACAGACGATTCTTTCTTAATGGAGTTATTAGGGTATAATATTACTGTAAATGAAGGAAGTTATTTAAACATAAAATTAACTTATAAAGAAGATATAATAATTGCAAATTGTATAGCAAATAAACTTACGGAGGGAAATAATGAAAAGAAGAAATAGAAGGCTTATAAAAAATTTGATTGATGCTATCCACGAAGGAAAAAGTGAAGAGATTCATAGATTGGTAGATTTATTAAATGTGGACATCAATCTTCCATACGAATTTGGAGAAACTCCTCTACACCATGCAGTTAGAGAACAGGATTTAGAAGTTGTTAAGAAATTAGTAGAAGCTGGAGCGGACGTTAATAAACCTGATGCATTTGGAGAAACACCTTTACATGTCGCTGTTGATGTTGAAAATATAGACATAATAAAATATCTTATAGAGCATGGAGCAGATGTTAATGTACAGGACAAAGATGGAGAAACACCTTTACATTTGGCAGTTATAACTGGTAATCCTGAAGTAGTTAAAATTTTATTAGAGTCTGGAGCAAATCCTGAAATAAAAAATAAAAATGGCAAAACTCCAAAAGATATTGCAAAAGATTTAAAAGATAAGACAGAAAAAATTATAGAAAAATTGCTGTAATTATGGGGTCGTAGCTCAGCAGGGAGAGCATCTCCTCGGCATGGAGAAGGTCAGGGGTTCGAATCCCCTCGACTCCATTTAATTGTTTTTAAATAAAAAAAGGTGGCTCTTTTGAGCCACCAGTTCAACGTGGGAGGCAGAAGGGGAGGAGGAAAAGAGTTTCCTCAAGAAAAGTTAAAACCTTCTTGCAATAAACACTTCGTTCATTTTCTTTTTTACTTTAACATTTTTTTAATTATACTAAAAATATATTTACTATATTTATTCTGTTTATAATATACATCATTTTTTTTAGCATAGCCATACGTTTTAAATTTACTTCTAACCAAATTTCATAAATTCAATTTTTTCTGCTATAATATTTGTTTCTGTAATAAATGTGGAGGAAGTAAAAATGGCAAAATGTCAAATATGTGGAAAACATACAGCCCATGGAAATACAGTTGCTCACTCTGCAACAACTACAAAAAGGGTATGGAAACCAAATTTACAAAAAGTAAGGGCAGTACTAAGTGATGGAACTGTAAAAAGAATTTATGTATGTGCAAAATGTTTAAAAGCTGGTAAAGTAAAAAAAGCTGTAAGATAAAGAGGGTATAATATCCCTCTTTTATTCACCAATTTTCCTTAATTCCCTCTAATGCTTCCTGTCTTTTATTTTTCTTTTTAGAACTTCCAATACTTTTTTTAGGTTTTACATAGTAAGGGTTATCTTTCATTTTAGCTTTTTTGTAATTTGGAGCTTTTTCTAAAGAACCTTTATAGTAGTTAGGTGCATTTTCAGGATTAGCTTTTTTATAATTAGGTGTTTTTTTTATTTCACCTTTGTAGTACTGATACTGGGAAGACTTTATTTTTTGATACACAAAAAAACCAAAATAAAAAATACCAGCAATTATTAATAAAGTAATTAATTTTTTTGAATACTTTCCCATATAAATCTATTCGGGAGATATTAAAAATGAATTACTTCTTTTTCTCTATAAACTTACCCATTGAAAGAAACTTCTTCTTCCTTTTTTCAACTAACTCTTCAATAGGGATTCTACTGAGACATTTTAAATCTATCCTTAATGCTCTTTTTAAATGCCTAAACATTTTTTTAGGTTGTAGGTGGGCACCACCTAACGGCTCTTTAACAATCATATCAATAACGCCTAACTTTTTTAAATCGTAGGCTGTTATTTTTAGATTTTCGGCAGCGACAGGAGCTTTTTCCTGAGATTTGTAAAGTATTGCTGCACATCCTTCTGGTGAAATAACAGAGTATATAGCATTTTCAAGCATAAGTATTCTATCTGCAACCCCTAAAGCCAATGCACCACCACTTCCACCTTCACCTATAATTGTTGCGATAATTGGTGTTTTTAAATCTCCCATTACCATTAAATTTTCTGCGATGGCTTCTGATTGACCTCTCTCTTCTGCTCCAATGCCTGGGAAAGCTCCAGGTGTGTCTATAAATGTAAATATTGGTCTTTTAAATTTTTCAGCTAATTTCATAACCCTAAGGGCTTTTCTATATCCTTCAGGATGTGGCATTCCGAAGTTTCTCTCTATCTTTTCCTTTGTATCTCTACCTTTTTCATGGCCGATTACTGCAACTGGTTTTCCTTCAAAAAATGCAAAACCAGCAATTATAGCTTTATCATCTCCAAATCTTCTATCCCCATGGAGTTCCACAAAATCTGTAAAAATGTTTTGAATATAATCTATTGTATGGGGTCTTTTAGGATGCCTTGCCAGTTGAACCCTTTCCCACGCTGATAGACTTTCCATTTTTTGTTTTGCCAGTTTTTTAAACTCTCTTCTTAGTTCTACAAGGTCTTTTATGTATTTTTTTTCGCCTTTTTTTATCTTTTCCCTGTAAAACTCAATTTTATTTTGTAAATATTGGAGTCTCTTTTCTATATCAACTTCTTCTTTTTCTATAATTTCTGTAGCCATTTTTTCACCTCTTATTCAAATATTTCAATTTTTTTTGAGTGGGGCTTCCTTCTTTCCACAGGAGGTAGTTGTAAATATGTATCTCCGTATAAAAGTTTCAAGTAAAGATCTGTATTTTTTGGGACAAAAAACTTATACCCTTCAAATTCTAACTCCTTTAATGGAAAAAGTTCTTTTATATGCATAACAAATTTGTATTCTGCAAATTCAGCACTTCTTACCACAAGTAAATCTTTATCTAAGTCCCATCCTTGGTGTAAAGAGCGGGTTAATTTAATAAAAAAATCTCTAATAAAGCTCTTCTGAAACCTATTCAAATCTAAAATCTGTTCGGCTATCTTAATTTTTAATTTTAATAAAATTCTGTGTAGATTTCTATAAAGGAAATTATTTTTAATAGTCATATTTGGAAATATATCAATATAAATTCCCTGATTGTATACCTCATTTTCCCCTTCAATCTTTTCTACGATTTTTCCTTTACTACTTCTCACCTTTGCAAAATCTCTTTTGTAATATTTATCAGTTCTCTTTGTTTGAACAAAAAAATAATCTGGTAGCTCTTTTGGAGCTATTTCTAAAAATTTATCGTAATCCTCAACAGGCATACATATATCAAAATCATCATCCCATGGAATAAATCCTTTATGCCTGACAGCTCCTAACAGCGTTCCACTGTCTAACCAGTATCTCAGGTTGTGTTTTCTGCACAGTTTATCAACGTGAAACATTATGTCTAACATCAATTCCTGAACTTTTTTTATCTGTTCAAAAGTTATATTTCTTCCTTCTAAATTAAACTCAATTGTTTCCATCAAAAACCTCTTTAAAGGTTTTTATAAGTTTATCATTATCTTTTTTATCTCTCACGGCAATCCTGATTAAATTTTTATCTCCTAG
>JALSSE010000060.1 GCA_026984415.1 Hydrogenothermaceae bacterium
TTTTAGCAATTCCCCTTTAGGATAAGTTTTTTTATTTGTCAGATTTGTCCAGTAAATTGTATGTAATACATGGCTTGAAAAGTGATACTCAAACTTTTTTGTCCAGTAGTCAACAGTTGAAAAATCATTTTCTTCTAAAGCTTTTAAAATCATCTGGTAATCTTTATTTGCTCCTTTTACTGCACCGCCGTGGTGATATTTCCAGTGTAAATAAACAGTTTCTTCATCTATCACAGGTTCTAAAGAACCTGTTCTGTAAGGTAGAGGGTGTAAAATAAATTTTCCATTTCTGTCTGCAAGTTTATCAATTCCACTTCCTGCAACAGCTGCAAACACGTTGTTTGATGGTAGAACAGAAGCAAGACTTAAAACAGCCCCTCCTTTTAAAAGTGTTCTTCTGTCTAAATTTTTTTCCATTATTCCTCCTCCAAGTCAGATTTTGATAGTTCTTTCAGTTTATTATTTTATAATAGAAAAGAGGGGTTTTATTAAAAAATTATTTTATGAATTTAGTCTAAGTTTTTCCATTTAAGCTTTAGTGAATTTGTTACAACAGATACAGAGCTAAAAGACATTGCAATTCCTGCAAAGACAGGTTTTAAAAGAATTCCAAAAAATGGATAAAGGATACCTCCAGCTACTGGAATTCCAATTGTATTGTAAATATAAGCCCAGAAAAGATTCTGTTTAATCAGTTTTAAGGTTTCTTCTGATAAATTAACACTTTTTATAACTCCCCTTAAATCTTCTTTTATAAGAATTATGTCTCCAGCCTCTTTTGCTATTTCTGTTCCAGTTGACACAGCAATTCCTATATCAGATTTTCCCATAGCTGGAGCGTCATTTATACCATCTCCTACAAATAAAACTTTCCCGTTTCTCTGTAAATTTTCAACATACCTGTATTTCTCTTCTGGTAAAACTTCAGCAATTACTTCATCTATTCCTATCTCTTTAGCCACTTCTCCTGCTGTTTTTTTATTGTCTCCAGTTAATAAGACAGGTTTTATTCCCTTTTCTTTTAATTTTTTAATTACATCTTTAACTTCTTCTCTGATTTCATCAGCTATGGAAAAAGAAGCTACAGTTTTTTTGTTAATAGAACTAAAAATAACAGTATGTCCTGACTTTATTTCCTTATCAGCAAATTCTTTAAATTTTTCATCTATCTGAACTTCGTTTTCTTTTAAAAACCTTTCTGTTCCTACTAAAACTTCTTTTCCTTTTACAATTCCTTTAATTCCTTTTCCGGGTATGACCTGAAAATTTTCAGGGTTTTCAGGTAAAATGTTTTTTGAAACTGCATATTCAATTATTGCTTTTGAAATAGGGTGTTCTGAATTTTTTTCAACAGATGCAATTAGTTTTAAATCTTCTTCATTGTCAATTACAGCATTTTTAACTTTTAACTTTCCTTTTGTTAGTGTTCCTGTTTTATCAAAAACTGCAAATTTTATTTTTCTTATAATCTCTAAAACTTCTGGATTTTTTATTAAAATTCCTTCTTTTGCTCCCCTTCCAACAGCAACAACAACTGCAATCGGTGTTGCAAGACCTAATGCACATGGACAGGCAATAATAAGAACAGAAATGGCAGATATAAACCCATACTGGATATTATTTCCAATCAGATACCATAAATCAAAAACTATAATTGCAATAATTAAAACAGATGGAACAAAGTAAGCTGTTATTTTATCGGCAAGTCTTCCTATTGGAGGTTTTTTACTCTGGGCTTCAGTTAGAAGTTTTATTATTTGGGATAATACAGTATCTTTTCCTGTATTTTCTGCTTTAACCTTTAGAAATCCAACTTTTAGAACTGTTCCACCAATTACTTTATCTCCAATTTTTTTATAAACTGGAATAGATTCTCCTGTAATCATTGCTTCATCAACTTCTGCTTCCCCATCTATAACAGTTCCATCAGTTGGTATTTTTTCGCCTGATTTAATAATAAGGACATCACCTTTTACAACATTTTCAGCCGGAATCTCTAACTCTTTACCATCAACTAAAATTCTTGCCTTTTGTGGCTTTAGGGATAATAGTTTTTTCATAAAATCTGTTGCTTTGCTTTTTGAACGGGCTTCTAAATATCTTCCCAGTAAAATAAAAGTAATAATTGCCACTGCTGAATCAAAATAAACATGTCTCATTTCTGGTGGAAAAAAATCTGGAAAAAAAATTACAAAAACAGAGTATAAATAGGCTGCCGTTGTTCCAATGGCAACTAAAAGGTTCATATCTGCAATTCTGTTTTTTAAACCTGCAAATGCTGATTTGTAAAATTCAGCCCCAGCATAGAACTGAACAACTGATGAAAAAATAATAAGCAATGTATTTTGGATTATTTTGTTTTCTAATGGAAAGAAAGAGAGGTAAAAGACAGGTATACTGAATAGTAGGGCTATTGAAAACCTCTGTTTAAGGTATTTTTCCCTCTCTAACTTTTTTTTTCAAAATCTTCAATATTTAAAGAAGCATCATAACCAAGTTCTTTTATTTTTTGAATAATCTGTTCTTTTGATATTTTTGCAGGGTTAAATTTGAAAATTCCCTTTGATGTGGCAAAGTTTACAGAAACAGACAGAATCCCATCTAAATTTCTCAATGTTCCTTCTATTCCTGCTGCACAGCCTGCACAGTGCATTCCTGATATATCTAATTCAAGTATCTGTTCATTTTCGGTATTTTCAGTAATTCCTGTTTCTTCACTTTTTCCTTTTTTACCACCAAAAAACCATCCAATTCCGCCAATTAAAACAAATGAAGAAGCTAAAATATAAAATTTTTCCAATTCTGCCTCCAGAAAAACATTTTGAATAAAATTTACAACTGTTTTGTGTTAATTTAAAGTGTAAAATTTAAAGTTAAATTAATGTTTTTCTTCTTTATGTTCAACATGTTCAACCTGCCCTTTATGCATAAAATAAACCGAAAGGGCAATCATAAATACACCAATACTTAAAAAAAGTAAACTTTTGATGGATTCATACTTGTAATCAATTGCATATTTAAAAAATGTAACAACTAAAACCATAACAATTACTTTTGCCAGTTTATCTTTTAACTGGTCTAAAGTATGAACAACAAGAATTCTTGAAGACCTTGTATCTGATTCTGCTGCATCAATTTTACTTATAAAAAGTTCATACAACCCAAGCCCAAAGATAAGTAAAACAGTGGCTATAAGATAAACATCAACGGCACTTACAATATGTTTTATTGCAACTTTGTGGTACTCCTCAAAGCCTTCAACTGTTGTAAAAGCGTGGAAAGACTCTTTTGCTACTAAAACTATGTCATAAGTTCCTATTATTATTAGTATAAAGGCTGCTACTATACTTGCAACAACTGCCAGAAAAATCATAAATCTACTTTGCCACAGTAGTTTTTCAACAACTCTTTCAATAATTCCCATTTTTACCTCAATATTTAAAGATTTTACGGTTATTTTAACTTAAAATCTAAAATTAAAGTATGATAATTTCCATTAATTAAGCTATTAAATCTTTATCTGGAATGTTAAAGTATGCAATTGTTATAAGAATCCATCCAATAAAAATAGCAATCAGTCCTAATCCAAAAGCTAATAAACCTATAGCACCCCAAAACAGAAATTTACCACCTAATTCAAATAAATTCTGGTAATAGATTTTAGAAATATCAGAAAATGCTCTCATAAGGTAATAATTTCCTGCTACAATTGATGCATAAATAAAGATTAGTCCAACTATTGTAAAAATACCTATTGATGCATAACCAGTTTCCATCATAGTCATTAAAGAATTTCCAACTAAAATGCCACCTACAAAAGAACCTATAAACTCAATAACAAAACCGTTTAAAGTATTTCTGAAAATATCCTGGTTATTGGAAGATTTACCAATCTGATTATTTGCAATTAAAACTAAAACCATTCCAACAATACTAAACAAAAAACCTATGTAAGGTGCAAAACCAACTATAATTGATAAGCTACCAAGTCCACCTAAAATTTTTGGATTGTTCATTTTTTTTAATGGAAAGGGACATAAAGTCCCTTTATTAATTATGCTAATCCTTTCATCTGTAAATATTCTTTTATTTCGTGGAGTAATGTTGCAGGGGAATTTATTGGGTATGTTAGTTCTTCCACAACATCTGTTGCTGGTACACCTTTAATATCTATTCCTTTTAATTTTTCTTTTAAAGCTTCAGCAGATTCAATTGGGTATTTTACCCCTTTCATTCTTTTCAGTACTGCATAAGCCCAAGGAACTTCACAGACTTGAGCAACTGCAGCGCCTGTAGCAGCACAGAACTCTAACATTACCTGTGCATCCTGACCTTCTTTTACCAGTTTGTAAGCAAGTTTAGCCAATCCACCTGCTGTATGAACTCTTAACTCTTTTTTCTCTTCTTTTGTTAATTCTTCCATATGTTGAATTTTGTAAAGAGCCATTTGTGGGTCAGCCCTTAGAATA
>JALSSE010000061.1 GCA_026984415.1 Hydrogenothermaceae bacterium
CCAAAAGCAAAATCAACCTCACCGTTAGTTTCAAAATGTTTTTTCTGTTTCTCGTTCATAACTGAGTATATAAGACTTTGTGTATCTTTTGGCATCAAAATTGGATATCCCATTAATTTTTGAATTCTTCCATCTACCCTTATACAAGGTGGTGTTCCTGCTGTAATGTGGATATCAGACGCTTTTTTTTCTACAGCTTCAAAAACTATTTTGTCAATAGACAATTCTTTATGGACAGTTTTATTTTCTAAATTAATACCTTCCATTCTTTTCTCCTTTTTATTTAATCTTTAACAAGAACCCTTTCAACTTCTGCAATATCTGTCATTCCTCTTTTTATTTTCAAAAGGGCATTTTCATACAAATTTCTAACACCCTTTTTCCTTGCATACTCCCTTATTTCCTGGTCATTGGCAGTTGTAAGGATAATTCTCCTTATTTCATCATCTAATTCTAATATCTCATGTACAGCTGTCCTTCCTTTGTATCCTGTATGGTTACACTTTTCGCAGCCAGATGGGTTATGGTTAAAAAAGGTTGCTTCTCTTATATCTTCATCTGTAAAACCAATACCTTTCCAGAACTCTTCTGGGAAATCTGCTGGAATTTTACAATTTGAACACAATTTTCTTATTAATCTCTGGGCTATTATCAAATTAACAGCAGTAGCCACAAGGAATTTATCAACGCCAATGTTTACCATTCTTGTTATAGAAGATGGAGCATCGTTTGTGTGTAATGTGGAAAATACAAGGTGTCCTGTTAATGCAGCTTTAACGGCTATTTCTGCTGTTTCCCTATCCCTTATTTCACCAACAAGTATAATATCAGGGTCTTGCCTTAGAAAAGAGCGTAAAGCTTCTGCAAAAGTTAGACCTATACTTTCTTTAACCTGTACCTGATTTATTCCCGGAATGGATACTTCAACAGGGTCTTCTGCTGTTTCTATATTTACATCATCTGTGTTTCTTTCCATTAAAACAGTGTAAAGGGTTGTAGTTTTACCTGAACCTGTTGGTCCTGTAACAAGTACCATACCCCAAGGTCTGTAAATCTGTGTTCTTACTTTCTCTAAATCATCAGGTTCAAAACCAAGGTCTTCTAATTTTAAGTTTAAATAACTTTCAGCATCCTGAATCCTCATTACTATTTTTTCACCATACACTGTAGGCAAAATAGAAACCCTTAAATCAATAGGCTTTCCATCAATCTTAACCCTTATCCTTCCATCTTGAGGCAGTCTTTTTTCTGCAATATCAAGATTAGACATGATTTTATATCTTGCTACAATAGCTTCTTTAATAGAAACTGGAAGTTTTTGGTATGTTCTCAAAATCCCATCTACCCTATATCTGACTTTTACTTCTTTTTCAAATGGTTCAATATGTATATCTGAAGCTCCCATTTTTACTCCATTAAGGATTATTACCCTTGATGCTTTTACAATAGGAGCTTCTTTAGCTTCAACTATTGCTTCCTGTATGTTTATCTCTTCTTCACCCTGTATCTCTTCTTCTACACTTGCTTCATCATCTATACTTTCTATAGCTTCTGTAAGCTCAGAAGCTGAGATTCTTTCAAGGGCTTTTTCTATTTCTGAATATGTTGCCACGTACATTCTTATATTCTGAATACCAAGGAATTTTAACTGCTGAATAATATCTATATCATAAGGATTTAAAGCTGCTACTTTTAGTACACCATCCTGAAAGGAAAAAGGGAAGAACATTTTTCTGCTCATAAAATTGTAAGGGATAAGTTCAATTATTCCTTTATCAACTTCTGTATCATTTTTACTTCTCTCATAAGGCTGGGCATTTAGAAAATCTACAAAAAACTCTTTTACTTTTTCTTCATCAATTATTTTTGCTTTTATAAGATTTATCAGAACTTCTGTAAAGTCAGTAGAATCCCTTACTAAAGGATTTCCCCTTACCTTTTCAACAGGGATATACCCCTTATTTACCATCATCCTTAAAATAGGAAAACGTCTTCTACTGGTGAATTTGTCTGTTCCTTTCTTATCCATATAAAACCTTAGAAAATTTCCTTAGATATATTATTTATCGTATATAATATATAAATTGATTAACCTAACTTATTGAGGTGAAAACTTGCTAAAAAACATAAAAAGAATATTGATTGCAAACAGAGGTGAAATTGCAGTAAGGGCTATAAGGTCTATAAGAGAGTTAGGTGGAGAATCTATTGCCGTCTATTCTGAAGGTGATAAAGACTCTATCCACAAAGACCTTGCAGATATTTCTATATGTATAGGACCTCCCCAGCCAGATAAAAGTTATTTAAATATTCCAGCAATTTTGTCTGCAATAGAAATTACAAATGCAGACGCAGTTTATCCTGGATACGGATTTCTATCTGAAAATCCAAATTTTGCTAATATCCTTGAAAAGAGTAATATCAAATTTATTGGTCCTAAAGCAGACACAATTGATTTAACTGGAGATAAAGCGGAAGCAAGGGAAGCAGCAATAAGAGCTGGAGTTCCTATAATTCCCGGAAGTCCACCAGTTGAAAATTTGAAAGAAGCCCTTGAAATAGCAAAAGAAATAGGTTATCCAGTCTTGATAAAAGCTGCTGCCGGTGGCGGCGGTAGAGGAATGAGAGTTGCAAATAACGAACAGGAACTTGCAAGACTACTTCCTATAGCCCAGAGGGAAGCAGATACATCATTTGGAGATAAAAGGGTATATATAGAGAAATTCATACTGAACCCAAAACATATTGAAATACAAATACTTGCAGACGAATATGGAAATGTAATACACCTTGGAGACAGAGAATGTTCTATACAGAGAAGACATCAAAAATTAGTGGAAGAATCACCTTCTCCTTTTATTACAGATGAAGTAAGAAAGAAAATGGGGGAAGCAGCAGTAAAGTTTGCAAAGTATGTTAATTTTACTGGAGCTGGGACTGTTGAATTTATAGTTGATAAAGAAATGAATTTTTATTTTATAGAGATGAACGGAAGAATACAGGTTGAACACCCTGTTACAGAAGCAACAACTGGAGTAGATATAGTTTCATGGCAAATAAAAATTGCCGATGGTCAAAAATTAACATTAAAACAGGAAGATATAAAATTAGATGGACATGCCATAGAATTCAGAATAAACGCTGAAGACCCTGAAAAATTTGTTCCAAATCCCGGAAAAATTGAAAAACTTTATCTGCCGGGAGGTTATGGTGTAAGGGTTGACACACATATATATCAGGGATATGTTATACCTCCATACTACGATTCTTTAATGGCAAAACTGATAGTAAAAGGAAAGAGCAGAAAGGAAGCAATGGTAAGGGCAAAAAGGGCACTAAAAGAATTTTTAATAGAAGGTATTAAAACACCGATTCCTTTTTATCAAAAATTATTAAAGGATAAAGAGTTTATTAATGGAACCTACACAACCAATTTAGTTGATAAAAAATATTTAGGAAATAAATAATGATAAAAGTTATTCCAGTTGGCGCATTACAAGAAAATACGGTAATTGTTATTGATGATGACACAAAAGAAGCTATTATTGTTGACCCGGGAGCAGAAGGAGATAAAATTTTAGAATATCTGAAAGATTATAAACCTGTGGCAATTGTTAATACCCATGGACATAGAGACCACGTCGGACAGGTGGGGTATTTAAAAGAAAAATTAAACATACCTTTTTATATGAATAAAAAAGATGAGTTTTTAATAAATAATGATGTATTTCCCGGATTTGGAAAAATGATAGGAGCTTATGAGTGTCCAAATCCAGATTTTGATTTAAAAGAAGAAGACACAATAAAATTTGGAAATACAGAATTAAAAGTTATTGAAACTCCCGGACATACCCCCGGTGGTGTATGTCTTTACGATGAAAAAAATAAAATTCTGATTGCTGGAGATACATTATTTAATGGTTCTGTTGGAAGGACAGACCTCCCCGGTGGAAATGCAAAAGAATTAATGAACTCTTTAAAAAAACTTACAGAACTTCCTGAAGAAACCGTTGTCATTTGTGGACATGGTGGAAATACAACAATAGGAAAAGAAAAAAAATCAAACCCTTATATAACAGGAATCCACAGATTATCACTTTAATAAACCAACCGGAGTAAACTATGGCAATAATTGGAACACACGTATCATCAGCTAAGTCTATTGACCTTGTTTTTGATAGGGGAAAAGATGAAAATGCCGAAACAATACAGTTCTTTTTACGTTCTCCAAGGGCATGGGCTTGGAAAGAAAAAGGAGAAAAAGAAAAAAAAGAATTTTTAAGAAAAAAGAAAGAATTTAATATACATCCACTTGTAGCCCACGGTTCTTACCTTTTTAATCTTGCTTCCCAGAATGAAGAACTCAGAAAAAAATCAGTAAAAGGAATGATAGAAGAACTAACTTTATGTGAAGAGCTTGGAATTCATTATTACGTTTTCCATCCAGGTAAAGGAAAAGGCCAGA
>JALSSE010000062.1 GCA_026984415.1 Hydrogenothermaceae bacterium
TTTAAACATCATCTTACAAAAAAACAACTCATCCTTTGAAAATGTTCTGTGGGTTGATATACTATCTCCACTTGAAGAAGAGAAAGATTGGGTATCAAAATACTTTGAAATAGAATTTCCTTCAAAACAACAAACAGAAGAAATTGAAGTAAGTTCAAGATACTGGGAAGATGAAGAAAGTATAACAATTAACTCTTATTTCCTTATTAAAGAAAAAGAAATGGCATTTAACGAAACTGTTACATTTATTTTAAAAAAACATTTCATTATTACCGTTAGATACAGAGAACTAAAAACATTTAACGAATTTATAAAAAAATTAATGTCAAATCCAAAATACTATGAAGACGGATTTTACGTTCTAACCGGAATTTTAGAAATAAGAATAGATTCAGATGCAGATACACTTGAATTTATTGCAAGGGAAATATCCAAATTAGGAAGGATTGTATTTACAGGTGTTGATATTACTGAACAGATAATTGAGTCTATTTCATCTTATGAAGATTTAAACATGACAATAAGGGAAAACCTTATTGATAAACAGAGGGTGCTTTCTTCTTTACTGAAAAGCTACAAGCTTCCTAAAGATATAAGAGAAGAAGTAAGAATAATGATAAAAGATGTTAACTCACTTATTGATTACACAAACTTTAACTTTGAAAGGTTAGATTACCTACAAAATACATTCCTTGGACTTCTTAATATTGAACAGAACAAGGTAATGAAAATCTTTACTTTAATGTCTGTTATCTTTTTACCTCCAACACTGATTGCCGCCATTTATGGAATGAATTTTAAATTTATGCCTGAATTAAGCTGGAAATATGGATATCCTTTTGCCCTCTTTTTAATAGTTATTTCTGCAATTCTACCTCTATATTTCTTTAAAAGAAAAGGCTGGCTTTAATTATGCTCACAAAAGGAAATAGAAGAACTACAATCTTTTACGGGATAACGTTTTTCTTTGTTGCATTATTTGCCGTTATCTTTATGGGGTTGAGTATAATCTTTAAAGAGTCTATATTTAGTGTATGGATGTTTTTACTTTATTTAGCTGTCCTAATTGGATATGGTTTAACACTCTTTTATGTTTTTGAAAAACAGGAAAGGATAGAGGAAGAACAGACAGAACTTGAGAAAAAAATAGAAGAAAGAGAAGGGTTAAAATGATGGAACGTCAGGAAGATTTTTCACTGAACAGAAAAGTAACAATGTTATACGGAATTACATTTTTCTTTATTTTTATATCAGCCCTCGGCTCTGAACTGATGAGTATAATCTTAAAAGAAAATCTAATAACTCCAGCACAGGTAATATTCCACACTGTTGCATTTATTGGATATGTATGGACTTTTTATTACGTGTATAAAAGTCAGAGCAGAATAGAGGAAGAAAACAGAAAACTGATTAAAGATGATATGGAAAGGGATAAAAATCTTTAATCCTGAAGTTTATAAAATTCAATACTCCTATTTTCACCTTTTTTCAGCTCTCTAATCAAGTAATCATTCCAGCAGTAATAACTTTCTTTTGTATCTTTCTTTACTTTAAATTTTAGATAACCGGTAAATTTGTTCTGTGATAATTTATAAAATTTTATTACTGTATCTGTTTTGTTTACATATAATCCTTTGTTTTTTAAAACATCTTCTTTGAATATAAAATAATTTTTAATTTTACAGAAAGGCTCTTTACCTGTAGAATTTTTAACAACTTTTTTAGATTTATAATTGTAAAAATAATCTTTACTGATACAAAAATCATCAAAAATTTTACAGTAGCTTTTTGGTAAGACATAAGATTTATCTTCATTTATAAGATAAATAAATTTCCTATTTCCTGTAAGTTTTAATCTGTCTAAATAGTAATGGGAAAAACTTTTATCTTTTGCGATTTTTGTAAAAAATCTTATATCATCTTTAATTTTTATTAAATTTCCTTTGTTATCTATTTTTGAAAAAACATTTTTCTTTACACAAAAAATACCCTGTGGATTGTAAAAATAATCAGGTCTAAAATCTTTATTTAATCTAATTTTCCACAGCACATCTTTATTTTTATTTAAAAGGACTATCACTCCATCTTGATACTGGTATTTTGGTCTTTGAAGTGAGAAACCAACAAAAACAAGTCCATTTCTTACTATTAATAAAATTTTTTTATCATCTGAAGGGTATATTTCAGGTAATCCGCTTTTTCTTTCTGGTAAATTAAATCTTTTTAGGATATTAACTGTTGTGTCGCACATAACTTTGTTGAAACTATTTTCTTTTACTCCAATTTCATAAAGACACCTTAATAATCTTCCTTTTATATAAAAATTTCCAAGTATATAAATTTTCCCTTTAAATTCAAAACTGTTTTCTATGTCCTTGTATTTGTTTATTCTAAACTTGTGAAGTTCAGTTAAATTTTTACTAATTACAAAGATTGATAAATTTTTTTCAAAAGCAGGAACAAGGATAAAATTTTCAGTAAAGTAAAGATTTTCATAAGGGTTCATTTTAAAGTTAAAACTTTTCTTCTTAAATTTTATTTCATTTTCAATAAGAAAATCTTTTTCTTTTTTTGAAGAACTGGCAAAAGAAAAATTTAATGTTACTCCACATATTAAAAGAAAAAGGGCTGACTTTTTAAAATTCAATTTTTTTCCTTTATACTTTTATTTCTTCAACAAGTTCATCACTTAAAACACCTTTACAAATCTCTTTCACTTCTCCAGTCATTTTTATATTCCAATTTTCATCAATAGAAATTTTCAACTCTCCACCGGGCATTTTTACAGTTATATTTTTATCGGTAATTCCTCTTTTAACCATTACTGCCGCAACTGCAGAAGACGAACTCCCTGATGCAAGGGTATATCCAGCTCCCCTTTCCCATATCCTTATTTCAACTTCATTTTTTGATAAAGGTTTTACAAACTGGACATTTATCCTGTTAGGAAATATAGGTAAATTTTCAATTATTTTTCCATATTTTTTAACCATATCTTCATCAAGTTCATCTACAATTATTACACAGTGGGGATTTCCAACAGAAACACAGTTTATTTCAAATTCTCTGTCATCTACCTTTAATTTTTCTCCAATACATTCCTCTTTTTCTATTTTCACAGGAATTTTATTAGCCTTAAAAATGGCTTTTCCCATATCAACTGTAATAATATTAGCCCTACCGTTTTTTTCCTTTTCAATTTTTGCTTTTACTATTCCTCCTTTAGTTTCAACTGTAAACTCTTTTTTCCTTGTATATCCATAGTCGTAAATAAATTTGCAAAAAATCCTTAATCCATTTCCACTTTTTTCTGCCTCTGAACCATCAGGGTTAAAAATCCTTAATCCAAAATCTGCTTTTTCTGAAGAAACTTTTACGAGAATTCCATCTGAACCAATTCCATAATGAACATCACAGATTGTTTTAACTGCCTTTTCATTAAGACTAAAGTTAATTTTATCTGAATCCATAACTATATAATCGTTTCCCAGTCCGTGGGATTTTACAAAACTGTTTAATTCCATCTACTAAACTCCTTGAAAAATTTTTTTATTTCATAATTTTATATCTTTGCTTTAAGGTTAAGATTTTGAGATAATATAAACTCTATTTTAAGAAAATATTTAAGAGGTGTAAAATTGAAAAGTAAAGTAGCTCTGGCACTTGGGATTTTAATTATATTCACAGCAGGGGTTGGATTTGGTATAAATGCTAAAACCAATCCAAACAACGACCACACAAAGGATTTAAAACTCCTTGGAATTTATACAGATGTTTTTAAACTTGTAAAAGATTATTACGTTGAACCTGTGGACTCAAAAAAATTAATTTACGGTTCATTGAGGGGAATGCTTTCTTCTTTAGACCCTTACTCAACATTTTTTACTCCAGAAGAATTTAAAGAGTTCACAACAGAAACCCACGGAGAGTTTGGGGGGTTAGGAATAGAAATTACACAGAAAAATCATAAGCTAATAGTTGTTACTCCAATTGAAGATACGCCAGCATACAAAGCAGGGCTTAAGCCAGGTGATGTAATTATAGAAATAGAAGGTGAACCAACAGAAAAAATGACGTTGTTTCAGGCAGTTAAAAAATTAAGAGGCAAACCGGGAACAAAAGTTACAATTACAGTATGGAGAAAAGGAGTTGAAAAACCTTTCAAAGTAACAATAACAAGGGCAATTATCAAAGTTAAAAGTGTTAAAACAAAAGAATTAGAAAAAGGAAAGATTGGATATATCAGATTAACACAGTTCCAAGAAAATTCAGGAAAAGATTTTGAAAATGCACTGCTAAAATTCAAAAATAAAGAAGGAATTATAATTGATTTAAGGAACAATCCAGGTGGATTATTATCTGTTGCAGTTAGAATAGCAGACGAAATACTACCAAAAGGCAAACTTATAGTTTACACAAAAGGAAGATATGAAAGAAATAATGAAAAGTTTTACTCAACTTA
>JALSSE010000063.1 GCA_026984415.1 Hydrogenothermaceae bacterium
GTGAATAAGATAACAGAGTCTTGGGTCTTTATCCCTTGGTTGTCCTACACTGCCAACATTTATCAAATACTGCTCTTCATCTTTTATTTTGTATTTTGTTGTTATTATTTCATTTACTTCTTTTGTTTCTATGTTTTTTACAAAAATTTTAGGTAGATGTGTATGACCATAAAAACAAAACTGCTCTGTATATGAAGATAATGTGTCTTTGGCGTCTTTTAATTTTGTTACATAGTACATACTTCCGGGGATACACGGCTCATCGTGGGTAAGTATAGTATTTTCCTCTTCATAGTCTTTTTCTAAATTTCTTAAAAAATCTAAATGTTTATCTTCCAACTGGTCAACAGTCCACTCTGCTACTTCCAAAACTTCTGGATGTAAGATTATTATATGTTCCGCATCTGAAACAAGGGTGTCGTGATTTCCCCTTAAAGATATTTTGCAGTTTTCCATTACCCATTCTACAACTTCTTTAGGTCTTGCCCCATAGCCTACAATATCACCTAAACATCTGATTTCATCAATTCTTTTTTCTTTTAAATCCTTTTCTAAAGCTTCTACTGCCTGTATATTACTGTGTAAATCCGAAATATATGCAATTCTCATAAAAGTTTCCTCCTGTTAATTGTTTTTTAATTTTATTTCCAAATGTTTCAAAAAAATATGAAAAAAGATATAAATTAAAAGACATTTTAAACTGTCCTTATCTAATATTAAATTTCCCCTTTTTATCGTATAATATTAATTTTATAACGTTTTCATACATATGGAGGTTTAAGATTTGGACTGGAAAGATACCCTTAATTTGCCAAAAACAGAATTCCCAATGAAAGGAAATTTACCTAACAAAGAACCAAAAATTATTGAAAAATGGGAAAACATTAAAATATACCAGAAGTTAAGAGAAGAAAGAAAAGATGCAGAAAAATATATACTCCACGACGGTCCACCTTACGCAAACGGGCATATCCATATAGGACATGCATTAAATAAAATATTGAAAGACATTTTAGTAAAGTACGAATCAATGCAGGGAAAAGATGCACCTTTTGTTCCCGGTTGGGACTGCCATGGATTACCAATTGAACAGCAGGTAGAAAAAAAACTTAAAAAGAAGAAGATTAAAAAGGAAGATTTATCAAAATCAGAATTTAGAAAGCTTTGTAGAGAATACGCTTCAGAATTTGTTGAAATACAAAAGGAAGAATTTAAAAGATTAGGGATAATAGGAAACTGGGAAAAACCTTACCTTACTATGAGACCTTCTTATCAGGCTCAAGAAATAAGAGAATTAGGGAAAATTTTTAAAGAAAAAATAGCGTATAGAGGGAAAAAACCAGTTTACTGGTGTATTTACGATAAAACAGCAGAAGCAGAGGCAGAGGTTGAATACGCAGAGAAAAAAGACCCTTCTGTTTACGTAAAATTTAAACTTGTTGAAAATCCTTTTAACATAGATAAAGATGTTTATCCAGTAATATGGACAACTACCCCATGGACTCTTCCAGCAAACCTTGGTGTTATGGTTAATCCAGAGTTTGATTACGTGTTTCTTGATGCTGGAGAAAAAGGAGTTTTAATTTTAGCAAAAGAACTTTTAGAAGATTTTAAAGAAAGAACAGAAACAGATGGAAATATACTGAAAGAAGTTAAAGGAAGGGAGTTAGAATTTTTAGAGTACTACCATCCTTTCATAGACAGGATTTCAAAAATTTACCTTTCTGAATTTGTTGAGCTTGGAACAGGTACAGGTCTTGTTCATATGGCACCGGGACATGGGCAGGAAGACTATATAATTGGTCAAAGGTACGGAGTTGAAGCATTTGCCCCTGTTGATGATTCTGGAAGATTTACAGAGGAAGTTCCAGAATGGCTTACAGGATTAAGGGTTTTTGATGCAAATGAAGTTATTATTGAAAAATTAGAAGAAACAGGCTCTTTACTTTTTAAAGAATATATAAAACACTCGTACCCCCACTGCTGGAGATGTAAGAACCCTGTTATTTTTAGAGCTACACCACAGTGGTTCATATCTATGGATGCACTCCTAAAAAATGGAAATACTTTAAGAGGAGAAGCAATTAAAGAGATAGAGAGGGTTAAGTGGATTCCAGAATGGGGTGAAAACAGAATTAAATCAATGGTAGAAAATAGACCTGACTGGTGTATATCAAGGCAGAGAAGCTGGGGAGTTCCTATAGCAGTTTTTTACTGTAAATCCTGTAGAAAAATCATCGATGACGAAGAGGTTTTTGAACACGTTTCAAATTTAGTTGAAAATAATGAATTTGGAGCTGATATATGGTTTGAAAAAGAACCAGAAGAGCTTTTACCAGAAGGGTATAAATGTCCCCAGTGTGGAAGTACAGAATTCAAAAAAGAAGAAGACATACTTGATGTATGGTTTGATTCGGGAGTTTCACACGCAGCAGTTTTAAAAACAGGTTTCTGGGAAGAGTTAAGATGGCCTGCAGATATGTATCTTGAAGGTTCTGACCAGCACAGAGGTTGGTTCCAGTCTTCTTTATTAGAAGGTGTTGCCTCTTATGGAAGAGCACCTTATGACAGTGTTCTGACCCATGGATTTACCCTTGATGAAAAGGGAAGAAAAATGTCAAAATCTGCAGGAAATGTTATTCCACCAGAAAAAGTTATAAAACAGTACGGAGCAGATATATTAAGGTTGTGGGTTGTTTCTGAAGATTACACTATTGATATAAAAATAGGGATGAACCTTTTAAAAGCAATTGCTGATGATTATAGAAAAATAAGAAATACGTTTAGATATTTCCTCGGGAATCTTTACGATTTTAATCCTGAAAGGGATTCAGTTAAATACGAAAATCTTCTGGAAATTGACAGATGGATGCTTTCAAAATTACAAAACATTATAGAAATTTCCCATAAAGCTTATGGAGAATATAGATTCCATAGGATTTACCACTCTTTAAAAGCCTTCATGATTGTTGATTTATCTGCAATTTATCTTGATATATTAAAGGACAGACTTTACGTTTATGCCCCTAACTCATTGGAAAGAAGGTCAGCCCAAACTGTTTTATATGAGCTTCTTACAAGTCTATCAAAAATAATAGCACCAATACTTTCATTTACAGCAGAAGAGATATGGGACTATGTAAAACAGATTAATCCAGAAGTAAGAGAAAGTATACATCTTGAAGAAATGCCTGTTTTAAATGTAAACTATCTTGACAAAGAGCTTGAAGAGGTTTATAAAAATTTACTAAAGATTAGAAATGAAGTGTTAAAGGGTCTTGAAGAGGCAAGGAAGAAAGATTTAATCAGACATCCTTATGAGGCAAAAGTAATATTAAAACTTCCTGCCGAATACAAAAATTTAGTTGAAAGTAGATTAGACTGGATAAAATTTTTCTTTACTGTAAGTCAGGTTGAATTGTCAGATGACATTCAGGCTGATGTAGTTTTAGAAAGTGAAGATATAAATGGATTAGTTGTAGGAGTGAAACATGCAGAAGGGGAAAAATGTCCAAGATGCTGGATATACGACCTTTCTGTTGGTAAAAATGGACAACCTGTATGTGATAGATGTTTTGAACAGTTAGAAAAGATGAATATAAAAATATCTGATATAGAGGAGAAATTATGAAAAAGTCAGACTTACTAAAATACTTAATTGATGAGTTTCCAGAATACGATAAAGAAGACCTTTCAAAAATTTTAGATGGGACTTTTGAAGCTTTCATAGAAGCTTTAAAACATGGAGAAAAGGTTGAAATTAGAGGGTTAGGTTCTTTCAAAATAAAAGAAAGAAAAGGTAGAATTGCAAGAAATCCAAAAACTGGTGAAAAAGTAAAAATACCTTCTAAAAAAGTCGTACATTTTAAAATGGGTAAGAAGCTTAAAAACAAACTCTTTGGTAAAGTTAACGTTTAATCCAATTAAACCAGATTTGGATTAGGGGATAAAGACTCGGAGATATCCATTGCTGTAGATAGAAGGAGTTCTTTAATTTCAGAATGGATATTTCCTTCATTTAATCTACTTATAGGGGCGACAATAGATAAAGCTGCAATAATATTTTTAGAATCTCCCTTTATTATAGTAGCTATTTCACTTACTTCTGGTTCTGTTTTTTCAATGTCGTATTCAAATATAAAATCCTTTCTTTTTTCCTTTTTTGATTTTAATATAGCCCTTCCCGGTGCTGTTTTTTCAGCTGGAAATCTTTTTGCTATCCTTGAGTGTACCAAAACAGACGAACGGCTTTCTTCAGAATAAATGTATACTATATCGTTATTGTGCAAGAGAGAAATATAAACAGTTTCATTTGTTTCATTTCTTAATCTTTTTATAAAAGGTTTTGCTTTTTTTAGAAATTCTAAATTTTTTATAAATGCGTACTCAAGCTGTAATGTTTTTATTCCTAATTTGTAATGTCCCGTTTCTTCATCCTGTTCAATT
>JALSSE010000064.1 GCA_026984415.1 Hydrogenothermaceae bacterium
TTTCCCTCATATAAAAATTCCTCATAACATTCATCAGAAATAATAAAAATGTTGTTTTCAACACAAATCTGGGCAATTTCTCTAAGCTCTTTTTCAGGTATTACAGCACCTGTAGGATTTGAAGGTGTGTTTAAAACAAGGGCTTTTGTTTTATCTGTTATATACTTTTTTAAAATATCACCTGTTAAAACAAATTCATCTTCTTCATAAAGTTCAGCGTAAACAGGAACTCCATCACACAGCTCAATCTGTGGAGGGTAAGAAACCCAGTAAGGGGCTGGTACTATAACTTCATCTCCAGGATTTAATATTGCTGCGAATATTTCGTAGAGTCCCATTTTTGCACCTGGAGTAACAACAACTTCAGAAGGAGAATATTCAATTTTGTTTCTTTCTTTTAATTTCAGTGCAATCGCTTCTCTTAATTCAGGTATTCCAGCTGATGGGGTGTATTTTGTTTTTCCTTCCATAAGTGCTTTTATTGCTGCTTCTTTAACAAAATCTGGCGTGTCAAAATCAGGCTCACCTGCACCAAACCCTATAATATTTATTCCTTTTTTCTTTAATTCATTAGCTTTTGCTGTTATTGCTAATGTTGGTGAAGGTTTTAATTTTTTTACCCTGTTTGCAAGTTCCATTTTCCACTCTCCTTGTTTAAATATATTAATTATACGCAAAATAGTATAATTATTAAATGGATATTCAGAAAGAGATACTTAGGAAGGTTTTCCACATTGTTTCTATATTGATGCTTTTAATACCATTGGAATTGTGTGGAAAGTACTGTATATCTGTTTTAATGGCAGGTATGTTAATTATTTTTTTCCCAATAGCTTTTTTAAATATCAGAAATAAATTTACATGGATTTTCTGGAAGCTATTAGAATTTGTAGAAAGGGAGTTTAACTGGGAAAAACTTCCAGCAAGACAGGCTTTTTCCCTTGCCTTTGGACTTTTGTTTTCTTCTTTGTTTTTTCCTGAAAATGTTGTTAAAGTTGCTATTGTTTGTGTTGCAGTTTATGACGGTTTCTCAACTATTTTTGGTATCACTTTAGGAAAACATAAAATAAAAATTTTTGGATTTAAATTAAGAAAGTCATACGAAGGTTCACTTGCAGGTTTTATTTTCAACACTATAGCACTTTTGTTTTTTGTACCTTTTTACAAAGCTGTAATCCTTTCTTTTTTAACTGGGGTGATTGAACTTTTCAGTTCTAATAAGGTATGGTATTTAGATGATAATATTTTAATTCCTGTTTTTATTTCTATTGTAGCTTATTTCTCAGGGATTCATTAGGAATTGTTTTATTAAAATAGTTGAATATTTTAAATAGATAAATTTTTAAAATGGGGTGAAAGTTGAATTTAAAAAGTTTTAATTACACTGAACTTGAAGAATTTGTTAAAGGAAAAGGATGGCAGAAATTCAGAGCAAAACAGATATCAAACTGGCTTTATAAGAAAAAAGTTTCATCCTTTGACCAGATGACAGATTTAAATAAAGATATAAGAAATTATTTAAAAGATAATTTTGAAATGGATAGCCTTTCTCTACTTTCTTATGAAAAGTCTAAATACGATGGAAGTATAAAATTTTTATGGAAATTGAAAGATGGAAATACAATAGAAACAGTGTTGATTCCAGAGAAAGGACATAAAACTCTGTGTGTTTCAACTCAGGTTGGATGTGCTGTTGGATGTAAATTCTGTTTTACAACAAAAGATGGACTGATAAGAAATTTAGAAACAGAAGAAATTATTGACCAGTATTTACAGGTTCAGAGATTTATTGGGACAGAGGAAAAAGATAGAATTTCAAATGTTGTTTTTATGGGAATGGGTGAACCTCTTGCAAACTATGAAAACGTGAAAAAAGCTGTTCAGATAATGACAAATGACAGGATGTTAGGATTATCAAACAGAAAGATAACAATTTCTTCCAGCGGAATAATAAAACAGATTGAAAGGATGTACCAGGACAAAGAATTTCCACAGGTTAAATTAGCAGTTTCCTTAAATGCTTCAAATCAAGAGCAAAGGGAATATCTTATGCCTATTTCCCAGACAAACACACTGGAAGAACTTATAAAAACATTGAGACAACTTCCATTTAGAAACGGTTTTAGAATTATGCTTGAATATGTTTTAATAAAAGATGTTAATGATAAAACTGAAGATGCCCACAGGTTAGGTAAACTGTTATCTAAAGACAGGAAAAGATTTAAAGTAAATCTTATTCCTTTTAATCCTTATCCGGGAACAATTTTTGAAAGACCTGATGAAAAATCTGTTCTAAAGTTCGAAAAGATTTTGTGGGATTACAATTTAAGTGTATTTGTTAGATGGAGTAAAGGGAAAGATATATCAGCAGCATGTGGACAGTTAAGAAAAAAGGAGATGGAGAAATTTGAAAAGGGAGAAAATTTTATCAAAATTAGCAGTTAGTACAGCTTTATTATTTTTTTCTGGAAATTTCATTCAGGGAAAGGCAGAGGAAGAAGTTGAATACCCATATTACAACAATGGAAATTTAAATGTATTTATTGGTTATAAATTTTTAGATAAAGATTGGGAGCCTGTTGATAAACAGAAAGAGATAGGTTTAAGATTTGATTTCGGGAAAGGTGGTTTCTTTCCACATATTGCTTTTGATGTATTTGTTTCAAGTAAGAAAAAAACTAAAGATAATAAACAGTATTCTTTGGATACAACAGAAGTTAGAATAGGATTAAGAAAATATTTTGATATATTTTCCATTTTCAGAGTTTGGTTAGGATTAGGATTTGCAAATATATATTACGATGTTGATGTTGAAGACATATTTGCCTTTTCCACTGCTGAAGGGAGTACAGGACTTTTTGGTTCTTACTGGGGAGATTTTGGAATTGACCTACTGATTTTTAAACATTTTGATATTGGGATACTTGGAAGTTATTCAAAGGGACATTTAAAAGAAAATAATGAACAGGTTGAAATAGGTGGATGGCATACAGGAATGTTCATTGGATATTCCTTTTAAAGATTAAGCAACCTCTGCCAGTGGTTTGCTTAAATAATAACCCTGAACGTAATCAACTCCTATTTTCCTGAGAACCTGAAGTTCTGATTCTGTTTCAACCATCTCTGCAATTGTTTTTATATTTTTTAAGTGGGCTATATAAACCAATGATTGGACAATAATCTGATTATCTTTATCTTTGTCTATATCTTTTATCAGAGAACCATCAATTTTAATAAAATCTACATCAAAATGTTTAATATATGTAAATGTAGAGTATCCAGTTCCAAAATCATCTAAAGCTATGTTAACTCCTAATTTTTTTGCGTATTTTATTGTTTCCTGTACTATATCTTTTTTTGTTATAGCTTCCTTTTCTGTTATTTCAAATATTAAGTTCCTTGTATCAATTCCAAAGTTCTGTGCAACTGTGGTAAGTGTGATTATCTTTTGGTTATTTTGAATTGTACTTCTTGATAGATTAAAAAATATCTTTTTATCATTTACTTTTTTTCTATTAAAACTTTTTAGTGCTTTTTCCTGAACAATTTCATCTATTTTAGAAATCAAACCAAATTTAATTGCATTATCAATAAATTTATATGCAGGAATAGTCTTATTTCCCATATCAATACGGGCTAAAACTTCATAACCCATAATTTGAAGTGTATTTATATCAAAAATAGGTTGAAAGTGGGGAATTATTCTGTCTTCTTTAATTACATTTTCAAGGTATTTTTTACCTGTAAATTCTTTGTTAACAATTTTGTCTATTTCTTCTTTGTTAAGGGAAACTATTTTATTTTTTCCTGTTTCTTTTGCTTTGTAAAGTGATAAATCGGCTGCTTTTAATAAACCATAGAAGTTATCACTGTGAACCCCAAGGGAAGAAATTCCAATACTAACAGTAACTTTTAGTTTGTATGTGTCTATTTTGTAAGTTTTACTTGCTATTTTTTGCCTGAGTTTCTCAGCAACTTTAAAAGCTTTCTCCAATTCTGTTTCAGGAAGAACAATAATAAATTCCTCTCCTCCGTATCTTCCTATTAAATCAATTTCCCTTAAATTATTTTTAAGTATTTTTGAAATTTCTATTAAGATTGAATCACCTGCTAAATGTCCATAAGTATCGTTTATTATTTTAAAGTCATCAATATCTAAAAGAAGGATTGACATTGGATGGTTGAATCTTTTACTTCTTTTAATTTCTTTTTCAGCTTCAATAAATATTTTCCTTCTGTTATAAACTTTTGTTAAAACATCAAAGGTAGCAATATTAACAAGGTTAATATCGTATGAAAAGTTTGAAAGAATTATATCTAAATAGTCTAAATCTTCACCTTCTATCTGATTTTTCCTATCAGAAATAATAATAAGGTACATATCAAGTTCTTCATTTATTGATTTTTTTAGGACAGTTATCGTGTCTGGAGTATTTATTAAAC
>JALSSE010000065.1 GCA_026984415.1 Hydrogenothermaceae bacterium
AATTAGAAAACCATGTCCTTCCAATGTGCCACCACGATAACCTTCTACCAAAGTCATAATATCCTAAAGCAAAATCTGTATCTGTAGGAACAAATTTAGATCCGAACCAATATGAAGAGTATCCAACATAATTATCTGATGTTCCTGTTTTTGTTTTATAACAAACATAGTAATCATAAGGACTTCCTTCATCTGGATTATATGAATTTGAATAACAAAATGCAGTTTGTAAATTTCCACTTGAATACATAGGTAAAGCCTGTTTATAGTAAATATAATGTGCTGTATCTTTTGGATTTACTGTTCTTTGTGTTTTTGGATAAACTAAATGGCAGTATCTATTCCTTTCTTCTGAGCCAATTGGGTAATTTGTAATTATTTCATCAAAATAATCTACATCAAATAAAATATTTTTTGTCAAGCAGTCCGTAGAACAAATTGCTTTTGCAGATAAATCACCTGTTTTACAGTAAGTTTCACATTCAGGTGGAGGGTCAGGACAGTAAGATTTTGGTTCATATGATGTAAAGTATGGGGAGTTATGTATATGTTTTGTCTGAACACCTTGTATCCTATATGTCATTAAACCTATTCTCAGTTTATCTTTTAATTCTTGAATAATATCAATCAAAGCTTTTTTAGCAACAACCATTTTACTTGCAGACGAAAAAGAGGCAGCAGCATTTCCGTAAAAATCCTCATCCATACTATTAGAGTTATCTAAAATAATTAAAACGTTAGGAGTTACACTTGCAGTTATAAAAGGAGGAGTTACACAGTACTTTTGCATATCAGCTTTTGATATTGAAAATATGACAAAAATTAAAATTGTTAAAAAACTTATTTTCTTCAACTTTACTACCTCACTTTAAAATTACAAAAATCAACTTGTTATTTTTGAAATGAAGCTCTGCAATTATTGGCTTTTTTTTGTAGTTTTTTATAACTTTGATATCTGACGGTAGTTTGTACACTTTCCCATTTGTAGAAATAATTTTATTTTTATTGAATTCCTTTATAAGTATGTTTTTTACCGTTATTGTTTCTTCTGTATGATTTTCAGGTATAGATTTATCTATATTAAATGTTGTTATACCGTATGAACTAAAAAAAGTTATTAAGGTAAGTAATAGAATAATTCTCATCTCATCCTCCATTTTAAAACTCAATAAAAATTTAAAAATTAAACGTATAAAAATCGTGAAAAATTATTTTTTTATTTTCACTACGGTTATGTAGTTTTTTTTTGCTTTTGTGTACAACTTTCCATTATTTTTTTCAAGTAAATACCTAACTATTTCAAGACCAATTCCTGTTCCTTCTTTCTGTTCGGAAATATCATTTTTTATGATTAGATAAAAATATTTTGAAGTACAGCAAATTTTGATGGTTATACTTTTTTGTGAGTATTTAACTGAATTTTCAATTAAGTTAAAAACAATATTTTCTGCATCTATTTCTGAAATTTTTAAGTAGCAATCTTTTAACCTTAAGTTTAACTTTTTGTTTTTCAGAACATCTTCAAAATTTTTTACTGTCTGTTCAACAATATCTTTAAAGTTAATCAGTTTCTTCTTCTGTGTTTTCTTTAAATTCTGAATGCTTTCTAAAGTGATTTTAAAATCTTTTTCAATAAATCTATAATTTTCTTCAATTCTGTTTACAGCTTTTTCTTCTGGGTATTTTAATTTAAGAATTTCAATATTTAATTTTTGGATTGCTAAAAAGTTTCCAATTTTGTGTGTGATTGAAAGTATTAAAAATTCTAAAAAATTTATATTTTCTTCCTCTTTCTTTATAAAATTTATAATAGTTGCATACATTACAAAAATTAGGGAAATAACAATAATTGCTTCCCATATAAATAAAGTTGATGCGAAAGATTTTAACTTTTGTTTTTTGTAGTCTTTTTTCAGAAAAATAAAATAATCTTTAACTTTTCCTACAACTTCATAATCTTTATTTATGGCTGTTATTTTGTTTATTAAAATATAAGGAGGAGGGGTAAAGTAAGGGTCGTATTCAAAAATTTTTTTATAACAGTTTATTTCCTTTAAAATTGACGATTCTAAATTAAATTTAAAATAAATTATGCTTATTGTATTTATTAGAGAAATTCCAATTACCAAAATCGTTATAAAAATTAACATTATTTTATTTTCAAATTTTGAGTGGTTAAAGAAATTCACTGGAGTTTGTACCCTCTCCCTTTATAAGTTTCAATTGCATTTGAAGGTAAAATTTTTCTTAATTCTTTTATATAAGTTCTGACTATCTCATCTCCAACTGGTTTGTCTCCCCAAACGTAATTTACTATTCTTTCTGTGTTTACCACATTTCCTCTGTTTTTTATTAAGAGGTTCAGTAATTCCCATGATTTTTTTGAAAGTTTAATTTCTTTTCCGTTTTTGTAAACTGTTTGTGCATCTAAATTGACTTTTAAATCTCCTATTTCAACAACATTTCCTAAATGCTGTCTTCTATTTAATGCTTTAAGCCTTAAAAGTAGTTCTTTTGTTTCAAAAGGTTTTGTCAGATAATCGTCAGCTCCATAGTTAAAACAGGTTTCTTTATCTTTTAAGGATGTTTTTGCCGTTAATACCAAAACAGGAATGCTAATCCCTTTATCTCTTAATCTTTGTAAAATAAACTCCCCTTTTGTGTATCTCAAAATTAGGTCAAGGATAATTACATCGTACTTGTCAAAAGAAAATATATTTTCTAAGTCTCTATCATCGTAAATCCAATCTACTTCTATACCATTTAACTCTAAAAACTCTTTTATGCTTTCCCCTAATGTTAAGTCATCTTCCACAACTAAAACTTTCATACTATCTTTTCGTAAAATACTGAAAATTAAATAATAAATTAATGTTTAAAACTTTTGAAATATAGTAATAACTTAGTTTGTAGTATAATTAATTGATAAATAAAATAAATTTAGAGGTCTGGAAATGGGTTTTGGAAAATCTGAAAAATTATTTAATGAAGCAGTCCAATATTTAGTAGGTGGGGTAAACTCTCCTGTTAGGGCTTTTAAATCTGTAGGTGGACAGCCTGTATTTATTCAAAAAGGAAAAGGAAGTAGAGTTTGGGATGTAGATGGAAATGAGTATATAGATTACGTCCTTTCGTGGGGTCCTTTAATATTGGGACATGCAAATGACCAGATAGTTAATGCAATAAAACAGGTAGCAAACTTTGGGACAAGCTTTGGGGCCCCAACAGAACTTGAAATAGAAATGGCAAAGGCTGTTGTTGATGCTGTTCCTTCTATTGAAATGGTTAGGTTTGTAAATTCAGGTACAGAAGCAACCATGAGTGCAATAAGACTTGCAAGGGGGTACACAGGAAGGAAAAAAATAGTCAAATTTGACGGTTGTTATCATGGACATGCTGACAGTCTTTTAGTTTCTGCTGGTTCTGGTGTTGCAACCCTTGGAATACCAGGAACACCTGGAATCCCAGAAGAATTAGCCCAGTTAACGATAGTATTACCTTACAACAACATAGATGCAGTAAAAGAAACATTTGAAAAATACGGAGAAGAAATAGCCTGTGTAATTATTGAGCCAATAGCTGGTAATATGGGTGTTGTAGCCCCTTCTAAAGAGTACCATCAAGAACTGAGAGAAATTACCCAAAAATACGGAACTCTACTTATATGGGATGAAGTTATGACAGGTTTTAGAGTTGCTTATGGTGGAGCACAGGAGCTATACGGAATTACTCCAGATTTAACAACCCTTGGAAAAGTTATTGGTGGTGGTCTTCCTGTTGGGGCTTATGGAGGAAAAAGGGAAATAATGGAACATGTTGCTCCAGAAGGACCGGTTTATCAGGCTGGAACATTATCAGGAAATCCACTTGCTATGGCTGGTGGCTTAAGACAGCTTCAGATTTTAAAAGAAAAAAACCCTTACCCAGAACTTGATAAAAAAGGAAAAATGTTAGAAGAAGGATTAAAAGAAATCGCTGAAAAACACGGAATACCTTCTACGGTTAATAGGGTTGGTTCAATGTTAACAGCTTTCTTTACAGATAAGGAAGTTGTAGATTTTGAAACTGCAAAAACTTCAGATGTTGAAAAATTTGGAAAATTCTTTAGATTAATGCTTGAAAGAGGAGTATATCTTGCTCCTTCACAATTTGAAGCTGCGTTTTTAAGTGTTTCCCATTCTGACAAAGATATAGAAGAAACATTAAATAAAGCTGATGATTGTTTTAAATTACTTAAATAAAGGAGAAATAGATGGGTGAGAATAAAACTGAAAAATCACCAGTTCAAATAACTATAGATAAATGGATAGAAGGCTGGAATAAGCACGATATAAATATCATTATGGAAACTTATGCAGAACAGCCAGAGATATTTGACCAGAAAATAAAAGATGTTTTTCCTGACAAAAACGATTTTAAATTGGAAAATAAAGAAGAAATTA
>JALSSE010000066.1 GCA_026984415.1 Hydrogenothermaceae bacterium
TTGATGAATTTAAAAAGGAACACAACTGTATATGTGATTTTTTTGAAGATAGAGAGGGCTATATTAAGCCGAAATGTAATGGAATTCCATGGGTAGAATACGTAGAAAAAAATCCAGATGAACTACACAAGGCAATTTTAAATATAAATGGAAAAAGATATTTTATGGAAGTTAACGTTTCAAAATTTTATCTAAGGGGTGAGAAACTTTATATAGCAACATTAAACGATATAACAAAAATTGAAGAACTTAACAATATTCTTCAATATAGGCTTTATCACGACGAGCTTACTGGACTACCTAATAGAAGACAGTTAATAGAAGATATTAAAAGCAATTCAAATGAAGGGGTCTGTCTTATAAATATAGACAATTTTTCTTCAATAAATGACACATATGGAATTAAAACAGGCGATGAACTTCTAAAAGAAGTGGCAAATAGACTTAATATTTGTATAAACAGAATAGGAAATCATAAAGCTTATAAATTACATGCAGATGAGTTTGCAGTTTTACATTTTAAAGAATCTACATTAACAGAAAAAGAATTAGAAGAACTTGCAAGTGATTTAGTATATGAACTTACAGATAAGCCGTATGTTTTTGGAGAGTATGAAATATTCATAAACGTATCTATTGGGATAGCTCTTGTTTATTCTGTTGATAATTTAGAGGAACTTTTACCTTCTGCTGATATAGCGTTAAAAACAGCAAAAAAACATAAAAAACATTACGTATTTTATGATAAATCTCTACAAACCAAAAAAGATTATGAAGAAAATATCCTGTGGACTAAAAAACTTATAAAAGCTATGGTTGAAGATAGAATTGTAGTTTACTTTCAACCTATTTACTCTCTTAAATATGATGAAATTGCTAAATATGAATGTCTTATTAGAATGATAGATGAAAATGGTAAAGTTATAACCCCTCATAAATTTTTAAAGATAGCAAAGATATCAAAGTTATATCCTTCCCTTACAAAAATAATAGTGGAAAAAAGTTTTCAGAGATTTTCAGATATAGATTGCCAGTTTTCTATAAATATTGATGTAGAAGACATCATAAACCCAAATACCCGTGAATTTATAAAAGAAAAAATAATTAAGTATGGAGTTGGTACAAAGTTAATATTTGAGATTGTAGAAACTGAAAGTGTAGAAAATTACGACATAATAAAAGATTTTGTTCAAGAGTTTAGAGGTTTTGGATGTAAATTTGCAATAGATGACTTTGGTACTGGATATTCTAATATAGAAAGATTAGCCGAAATAAAATTTGAATATCTCAAAATAGACGGTTCTTTAATAAGAAAACTTCCTAATGATGAAGAAAGTAAGATTATTGTTAAATTGATAAATGATTTAGCCAATGGAATTGGTGCTAAAACTGTTGCTGAATTTGTTGAATCTAAAGAGGTTTTAGAAAAAGTAATGGAATTAGGTATTGATTTTGCACAGGGGTACTATATTGGAGAACCTACACCGTATATTGCTGAAAGAAAAATTACTGTTTAAAAAGGGGTATAGTTATGAAATGTAAAATATGTGAGAAAATAAAAGAAAATGCAGAATTTAACTCAAAAGACATAGGAATAATAGTAAAGGCTACAAAAGATACTTTGAAATTTCTCGTTGATAATAAAATCCCAACTATCCCTAAAAATTTTGAAGGCTGGTTTAATGTATTTGCCTATCTTTCTGAACATAACCTTGACCCTTCTGAATGTCCAGAAGAGAAATTAATGGAGTTATATAAAGGATTAAGTAGTGGTGATGGAGAATCAATTGAAAACTATAAGAAAAAAATAAGTAATGCGTTTGATAAAATCAAATCTGGTATGGAAGAAACCCTTTCTAATTTAGAAAATTATGAACAATCATTGGAAGAAAGGAGTAAAGATATAGAAGAGGAACACAGAAAAATAGAAGACCAGACTTTAAAAGAGATAACCTTAAAAATTCTTGAAGAAACAAAAAAATTAAGAGAAGAAAATCAACATTTTAGAGAAAAATTAGAAAAACAGACAAGGGAACTTCAAAAACTGCAAGAGGAGTTATCTATAACAAAGGAAGAAGCAAATATAGATTTTCTTACAAAACTTCCAAATAGAAGGTCTTTTACAAGGGCATTAGAAGACTTTTTAGATAACTTTAAAAATTACAGTGTGCCTTTTTCACTTGTTATGCTTGATATAGATAACTTTAAACAAATAAATGATACTTACGGCCATGATTTTGGGGATAAAGTACTAATAGAAATAGGAAAAATATTAAGGACATTTTTAAGGGCAAAAGATATACCTGGAAGATTAGGTGGAGAAGAGTTTGGTATTATTCTGCCGGGTGTTAAGTTAGAACAAGCTTACAGGATTGCAGAAAGATTAAGGAAAGCTATAGAAGTCAGAGATTTAGAAGTTGATAATGGAAAGTATGTTAACTTTACTGCAAGTATTGGTGTTGCTGAAGTTGAAGACAGTATGGAATCTATTGATGACCTGTACAAAAAAGCCGATGAAGCTCTGTATAAAGCAAAACAAAACGGAAAAAATCAGGTGCAGGTTGCAAGACACAGTAGTTCTTTTGTATAAGTCATGTTCTTTTTAGAAATTCTACAAATTTATCAAGTCTTAGTCTTGCTTTTGCTTCAAAATCAAAACCAATTGTTCTTCCTTTTTCTTTAAATCTTTTATATCCTGTGTATGCAACCATAGCACCATTATCTGTACACAGGTATAAAGGTGGAAAGTTTACATTTAATCCATTTTTTAAACTCTCTTCTGAAAGTTTCTCCCTTAATCTTGAATTGGCTGAAACACCACCAGATACAACAATATTTTTTATATTAAATTCTTTTGCTGCATCTATCGTTTTATAAACTAAGACATCTGTTGCTGCTTCTTGAAAAGATTTTGCAATATCTTCTTTTTTATAAATTCCTTTTTGTATTTCCCTTAATACAGCACTTTTTAATCCACTGAAAGAAAAATTAAATCTGTTTTTTCCTTTATCTTTAAGAAGTGGTCTTGGAAACTTAATAATTTCTTTTCCTTCCTTTGCTAATTTATCTATTATTGGACCCCCCGGATAACCTAAACCAAGCATTCTTGCCACTTTATCATAAGCTTCTCCAACAGCATCATCTAAAGTTCCACCTAAAAATCTGTACTTTTCAAATTCTTTAATTATATGGAGTTCTGTATGTCCTCCAGACACAACAAGGGCTAAAAATGGGTAGGGTATTTCATTCTCTATAAAATTGGCGAATATATGTGCTTCTATGTGGTGAACTGGAATTAAAGGTTTATCCCATGCAAAACTTAAAGCTTTTGCAGCAGAAAAGCCTATTACTAAAGACACAATCAATCCTGGAGCAACAGTTATAGCTATACCATCAATTTCTTTTTTTGATATATTCGCTTCTTTTAATGCTTTATCTAATACGTAAAGTATGTTTTTAGTATGTTCTCTTGCTGCTAATTCTGGAAATACACCACCCCATTGCTGATGTATCTGTATCTGTGAGGATACAATATTACTTAAGATACCTTTATCTTCTGAATAAATAGAAACTGAAGTATCATCACAAGATGTTTCTATACCTAATATTTTCATTTGAAAAAAGACTGGGCTAAAAGCCCAGATTTTTATTTTAGTCCGTGTTTTGCAAAGTTAAGTATTTTTATTGCATTTACTGCAGCATCAAGTTGAGGGTCTTTGATTTCTACTTTTTTTCCTTCTATTTTTGCGTCCCTTTCAGCTTTTATTCTTTCAATCTCTTCTTCATCTGTAACTTTAACAACAATATCTGGCATTATTCCTTTATTCATTATAAGTTTTCCACTTGGAGTGTAGTAATGGGCTGTAGTTAGTTTTACTCCAGAACCATCAGGTAGAGGAATTAAAGTTTGTACAGATGCTTTTCCAAATGTTTTGTCCCCAACGGCTAAAGCTCTGTTGTTGTCCCTTAAAGCACCTGTTAGGATTTCTGAAGCACTTGCAGAACCTTTATTTACAATTAAAACGATAGGTAAATCTTCTGGTACAACAGGGTCAGAAGTTGAGTAAAACTTTTCATTATTCCTTTCATATCTTCCTTTTGTGTAAACTATAAGTTTTCCTTTTGGTAGTATTTCGTCTGCTATTCTAACTGCAACAGATAATAATCCACCTGGATTGTTCCTTAAATCAATTATAATCCCTTCTTTATTTTTGAATTTTAGTAGTGCATTTTCAAAATCTTTTCCTGAATTTTCTTGGAACTGTGTTAATCTGATATATCCAATCTTTCCTTTTTCCAATTCTTTCGTTTTAACACTTTTAACTTTGATAATTGCCCTTGTTATTGTTACTTTGAAAGGTTTTTCAACTCCTTTTCTCCATACTGTAATTGTAACTTTTGTTCCCGGTTTGCCTCTTAATTTTTTAACTGCC
>JALSSE010000067.1 GCA_026984415.1 Hydrogenothermaceae bacterium
TCAATATATCTTAATATTTATATAAAAACAAAAGGAGGTATGAAATAGCATGGAAAAAGTGTATTCTGTTGATGTAACAGATGAAAATTTTGAAGAAATGGTAATGGAAGAATCATATAAAAGACCAGTAGTAATAGATTTCTGGGCACAGTGGTGTGGACCTTGTAGAACACTAAAACCAATACTTGAAAAACTTGCAAAAGAGTACGGATTTTTACTTGCAAAAATAAACGTTGATGAAAATCCCCATATAGCACAGGAATACGGAGTACATGGAATTCCAGATGTAAAAATAGTTATAGAAGGAAAAGTAGTAGATGAATTTACAGGGGCTTTACCAGAGCCAAGATTAAGAGAAGTATTGTCAAAACACATAAAATCTGAACTTGACAAAAAGTTAGAAGAAGCAAAAATGCAGATACTTGCTGGAAATAGAGAAGAAGCAGAAAAAATATACAAAGAACTGATTAAAGAATATCCAGACAACAAAAAATTAGCCCTTGAAGTAGCCCAATTTTTCATAAATGAAAATAAACTTGATGAAGCAGAAAAATTATTAAATTCTATAAAAGAGTACGATAAAGAGTACTTTGTAAAAGCACAGGCAGTAAAAGAACTTATAAATTTTAAAAGAGTCTGCGAAGAACTAAAACCTGAAAGTGAGCTTGACGAACTTTATAAAAAAGGCTCCTGTGAAGTTATAGAAGGAAAATACGAAGATGCATTAAAAGATTTCCTTGAAATTGTAAAAAAGGATAAAAATTACAGAGATGAAGCAGGAAGAAAATCTATGATTGCTATTTTTAATCTTTTAGGTGAAGGAAATCCATTAACAAAAGAGTACAGAAAAAAATTAGCAATGGCTCTTTATTAGGAAAGTAAAATTGAAAAAGATAATATTTTTTCTTTTATTTTTAAACTTTAGCTTTGGTTTTGCAGATAATTTAGATACAATTGAAAATGTAATAAATAAGGCAAAGTCTATAAAAGCAGAGTTTACCCAGATTTCAAAAATAAAAGGTTTTGATGAGGAATCAAAATTTGATGGATACCTTTACATTTCAAAACCAGATAAAATAAAAATTGAATACGTATCTCCAGAGAAAAATATTATTTTTGTAGAAAACAACAAGGTAATCATATACAACCCTAAAGATAAACAGGCTATGGTATCACAGCTTTCAAACCAGTTTATAGTGGTAAAGTTATTTAATATCATCGCCAGTAATGAAAGTTTTAAAAAACTTTTTAACATAATTAATGAAGAAGAAAATAAGAAGGAAATTTCTATCACATTAAAACCAAAAAATGACAACCAGCTTGAGTCTGTGAAACTAACTTTTTTAAATAAAAGTTATAAATTGAAACAAATAAAGATAGTAGATAAAGAAGGAAATCAGATTATTGTTAATTTTAAAAAATTTGAATTCATAAACAAAAAACTTCCACTTGAGTTTAAACTGCCTGAAGGTGTTCAAATATTTTATCAGTAAATTAGGAGAAATTATGAAAAAAATTGGTATTGTCCTTTCTGGTGGGGCTGTAAGAGGATTAGCCCACATTGGAGCATTAAAAGCCCTTCAGGAGAAAGGAATAAAACCTTCTGTAGTTTCTGGAGTAAGTGCAGGGGCAATTGTTGGAGCGTTTTACTGCAGTGGATACACTCCTGAAGAAATGGAAAAAATTGCTTTAGAAACAAATTTCCTGCAATACGTTAAACCTGCAATGCCTAAAAAATCATTTTTTTATCTAAACCACTTTGAAAAATTTTTAGATAAATATTTAAAAAAAGAAAACATTGAAGATTTAGAAATTCCTTTTTATATCTGTGCAACAAATTTAAACAAGGGAAAACCTGAATATTTCAACTCTGGAAATTTAAAAAAACTTGTAAAAGCCTCTTCCTCTATTCCTATTCTCTTTGAACCTGTAAAAATTGGTAATTATTCATACGTAGACGGCGGAATAATGAATAACCTGCCTGTTGAACCTATTAAGGATAAGGTTGATTACATAATCGGAATAGATGTAAATCCACTTGAAACAGAAAAAGATTTTAATAATATAGTTTCAATTTCAATAAGAACGTTATTTTTAGCATTCAGGGCAAATATAGAACCAAGAAAAAACCTTTGTGATTTATTTATACAACCTAAAAATCTATCTGATGTTGGACTTTATTCTATTTGGAAGGCTGAAGAAGCCATAAAAAAAGGATATGAAACTGTGAAAAATATGGAAATAAAAATTTAAAATTACTTCTGGATAACATTCTCAATAAAATTTAATTTGTAGTAAATCATAGATAATTCTCTGTGGATTTTATCTGTCTCCTTTTTACATAAAAAACAGTTGTCTAACTTGTCTTCTAATTCCCTTTTTCTTTTAAGTAGGTACAGCTTTTCAGTATCAATGATATTATTTACTTTTTTAGCCATAATTCACCTCTACTAACCCATCTTTATATTAATTTATATATAAGGTATATTATCAGAATATTATATTTTTTATGTTTATTGATAGTTATAAATATATAGTTAATTTAAAAATATTGCAATGGGTTTATTAAGATTAATTGTTGAAGTCCTTGTAGGACAAGGGTTTAATAGTTATTAAATTATAATTAAACAGGCTGGTAGTGTAAGAATCTTCCACAGTGGGGACAGTTAACCAATTTGTCCTCTTTTATTATCTGGCTGTAAATTTTAGGAGGGATTACCATATAACATCCAGTACAGGACGAATCTTCTATGGGAACAACCACTTTTGCTCCAGTTTTCTTTTTTATTAATTCATACCTTGATAAAAGTTGTGGTTTAATATTTTTCTTTATTTCTTCATATTTTTCTTTTAGTTTGGAAAGTTCCTGTTTTACTTCTTCTAACTGCTTTTGTTTTTCCTGTATTTTCTTTTCTATTTCAATCCTTTCTGTTGATACTTTTTCTTCAATCTCTTTCTTTTCCTTCTCAAGATTTTCAATATCCTCCATTATTTTTAAAATTTCATCTTCAATTTCCATTATATTCTCTTCAATCTGTGCTTTTTCTCTTAACAGTGCCTTGTATTCGTCATTTGTTCTAACATTTTCAAGGGCTGACTGGATATTTTGTATTCTGTCTTCCTGTGTTTGAATATCTAACTCTTTTTCCTTTTTTAATATCTGCAAATGTTTTAAATCGTTTTCTATTTTATCTAATTTCAACAGGAGTTCTTCTTTTTGTTTTTTGAGTTCTTCTATCTCCTGGGGTATTTTTTGAAGTAAAGATTCTAATTTGAAAATTTCTGAATCTATTTTTTGAAGTTCTATCAGCTGTTCTAAGTCTGGATTCATATTCTCCTCACGGGCATTTTAACTATGGGCCCGGAGGGACTCGAACCCCCGACCGGACGGTTATGAGCCGTCTGCTCTAACCAACTGAGCTACGGGCCCTTTTCTCATAAGGTCATTATAATATAATAAGCTGTTTCCTCTTGTCAACTGAATTTTTGCAAATTAAAGGTTTTATTTTTTCAGTTATAATTAAAGAAACACACTTTCAGGAGGGAAAAATGAAAACAGAAAATATTGCTATTTTATTAGAAGATTTTGTTGAAGATGTAGAATTTGTTTATCCTTTTTATAGATTCAAAGAAGAAGGTTATAATGTTGATATTCTTGCCCCAAAAATAGGAGAGTTCAAAGGAAAAAAAGGCTTAACTTTCCACTCATCACATCAGGTAGATTACGATAAGGTTGGAGAATATGTTGCCTTATTCATACCCGGTGGATATGCACCAGACAGATTTAGAAGGGACAAAGAAACTTTAGAATTTATCAGAAGAATGAATGAACAAAACAAAATAATCGGGGCAATATGCCATGGACCGTGGGCTTTAATATCTGCAGGAATTATAAAAGGAAAAAGAATTACTGCATTCTTTTCAATAAAAGATGATATTATCAATGCAGGAGCAGAATACACAGGAAATCCAGTGGAAGTTGATGGAAACATAATTACTGCCACCGACCCAAAAGCAATGCCACAGATGTTAAAAACTATGATAAAAATCCTTAAAGAGAGAAGATAAATTGGATGTTTTAGGAATTGATATTGGTGGAACATTTATAAAATACGCTGTAAAAATAAATGGTGAAATAAAAAAAGATAAAATCTACGTCAGGGATATTGTTGAAAGTGGAGATTTAGAAAAGTTTATAAATGAACTAAAAAGTTTAATCAAAAATTACTCTCCAGACAGAATAGGAATAGCAGTTGCAGGTTTAATAGATAAAAAAGAAGGAAAAATAACAAACTCACCTAACCTTAAATTCATTGAAAACTTACCGCTAAAAGATATTTTAGAGAATTTTTCAAAAAAACCTGTATATGTTGAAAACGACGCATCTCTGGCAGCATTAGGAGAATACAGTTATGGTGCTGGAAAAGG
>JALSSE010000068.1 GCA_026984415.1 Hydrogenothermaceae bacterium
AATCAAAAATTTATAATATAATTATAAAATTACCAGAATAAATGGAGGTAATATTGAAACAGATTAATGTTGCAATTGTTGGGTATGGTGTAGTAGGAAATGGTGTTGCAAAAATTTTAGAAGAAAAGAAAGAAATCATAAAGAAAAAGGCAGGAATTGAAATAAATCTAAAAAAGGTTTTTACAAGAAACTGGAACAAAGAGTTTACATTCCCATTAAAAGAGAACCAAAAAGCCAATAGTTTAGAAGAAATAATAGAAGACAAAGATATTCATATTATCACTGAACTTGTTGGAGGAATTGAATTTCCCCTTAAACTGTTTGAAGATGCTATAAATAAAAATAAACATGTAGTAACAGCAAATAAAGCATTACTGGCAGAGGCAGGAAAAGAAATATTTTTAAAAGCAGAAGAAAAAGGTATAAGGATTGGTTTTGAAGCTGCTGTAGCAGGTGGAATTCCAATAATAAGAGCATTAAGGGAAGGTCTTGTTGCAAATGATATTAAGAATATTTATGGAATTTTGAATGGAACAACAAACTTTATCCTAACAAGTATGTATAAAGAAGGTAAAAATTTTGAAGATGTTTTAAAGGAAGCTCAGGAATTAGGATATGCAGAGGCAGACCCAACCCTTGACATAAATGGGACAGATGCCGCTCATAAAATAGCAATACTTGCATCCCTTTCTTACGGTGGATTTTTAGACTTTTCTCAGGTCTATGTAGAAGGTATTGAAAACATAAAATCAATAGATATAGAGTTAGGAAAAGAACTTGGGTATATTTTAAAGCTAATTGCCATATCAAAAACCCACAATAATGGTGAAATAGAAGTAAGGGTTCACCCAACATTTATTCCAGAAACAAATCCCCTTGCAAGTGTAGATGGGGTTTTTAATGCTGTTATGGTAGAAGGAGATAGTGTAGGAGAAACAATGTTTTATGGAAAAGGTGCAGGAATGATGCCAACTGCAAGTGCAGTTGTTAGTGATATTATTGATATTGGAAAAAGTATATCTGTTGGAGTAGGGAGAGAAATAGAAATTACATCAATGAACTGGCAACACAAAGACCTGAATTTAGTTAAAGTAAAAGATTTTTATACAAGATACTATCTTAGATTCACTGTTCCTGATGTTACAGGTGTTTTAGCAAATGTTGCCCATGTTTTTGCCCAGTATAATATCAGTATTGCTGCTGTTATTCAAAAGGAAAAAGTTGTAGATAAATTTGGTATTGATTATAAAAGCCATAAAGTTGTTCCACTTGTAATACTAACACATACGGCATCTGAAAATAATATTCAAAAAGCAATAAAGGAAATTGAAGAAAAAAATATAACTGTTGAAAAAACTGTAATAATAAGAGTAGAAGACCCTGAAAGATGAAAAAGTTTTCTTATGAAGATTACAGGAAAAAAATAGGGGTTGTTTTAGCACCATTACTTGCAGTTATTATATTTATAACTCCTTTAGACCTTAATACTAATGCCCATATCTTACTTTCCATAATGGTTTTTTGTATAGTTTTCTGGCTTACTGAAGTTATTCCCCTTTCAATGACAGCCCTTTTAGGAGTTACTTTTTCTGTACTTTTTGGTATTACTTCTGTTAAAACTGCATTTCAGAGTTTAGGACATCCTGTTGTATTGCTCTTTATTGGAAGCTTTTTGATAGCCCAAGCAATGACAAACCATGGATTAGACAGAAGATTTGCTTTAAATTTGTTATCAAAAGATTTTTTTCTAAAAAGCCCAATCAGGGTTATTTTAGGTTTTTCCCTCCTTTCTTATCTCCTTTCTATGTGGATAAGTAATACAGCTTCAACAGCTATGCTTTTTCCTCTTGCCCTTGGAATTATAGGAATGTTAAAAGCCCATCATATTAAAAATGCTAAAAATTTTGATATTTTTATCCTCTTATCTATAGCTTATTCAGCGTCTATTGGTGGAGTAGCTACATTAATTGGAACTCCAACGAATTTAGTAGGTGTCGGGTTTTTAAGGGATATTGGTTATGATGTTGATTTTTTAAAATGGTTTTTGCTTGCATTTCCTATTTCAATATCAATGTATATTACCCTTATTCTTTACATAAAATTCAACATAAGAAAGTTTAAGTTTGAATCTGAAAAGGTTAAAAGTATTATTGTATCTGAAAGGAAAAAGCTAAAAAAATGGTCAACTGGAGAAAAAAATACCCTTCTTGTGTTTCTTCTTGCGGTGTTTTTATGGATATTACCGGGAATTGCAAATATTTTAGGTAATCAACAGTTATATTCTTTTTTAAAAGCCCATATTCCAGAGAGTATTGTTGCCCTTATAGCGGGAATACTTTTATTTATATTACCTGTTAACTTTAAAAAATTTGAAGGGACACTAAAAGTTGAAGATATAAAAAAATTAGATTGGGATACAGTTTTATTATTTGGTGGTGGTATTGCTTTAGGTAAATTGATAATAAAAACAGGACTTGCTGATTACATTGGACATAAAGTAGGAAACCTGATTTCACCAGATTTTATATTTTTGTTTATAATAGTTTTAGTAGTATCAATGATTTTTATGACAGAAATAAGCTCAAATACCGCTACTGTTATAACTTTTGTTCCAATTTTGATTGGAATACTGAAAGAGCTAAATATAGATTTGTTCTATCCAATTGTTGGGGTTATTATAGCAGCAAGTTTTGCGTTTATGTTACCAATTGCTACCCCTCCAAATGCTATAATATACGGTAGTAAGATAATACCAATTACAAAAATGGCAAAAGTAGGATTTTTCCTTAATCTTATAGGAAGTATCATAATTTCTGTTTTTATATTTTTTTACATGAGGTAGATGAGGTAGATGATGGAAGTTAAATGGGAATTTTCAGCTGGTGGAGTGGTTTTTAAAGAAGAAAATGAAAAGATTTTTATTCTTTTAATAAGAGTAAAAAAAAGGTGGAGTTTTCCAAAAGGGAACATAGAAAGGAATGAAAAAAAGGAAGAAGCTGCAGTAAGGGAAGTAAGAGAAGAAACAGGGATTGAGGCAGAAGTTATTGATTACCTTGGAGATATTGAATACTGGTATTACCTTGAAGGGTATAAAATACACAAGTTTGTTTATTATTATCTAATGAAGTATAAATCTGGAGAAATCACACCTCAAAAAGAAGAAATAGATGAAGCAAGATTTGTGGAATTGGAAAAATGCTACGAAACATTATCTTATGATAAAGACAAAAACATTCTAAAAAAAGCAGAAGACAAATTAAAAAAATTAGGAATTCTTAAATGATAGAAAAACTCGTATATTGGGTTTTGAATTATTTTAGGTCTTTACCACGGGAAAAAGCATTAAAAAGAGGAGAACAAATAGGGAAATTTCTGTGGTTCATAAGGTATAGAAGAAAAGTTATTTTTATAAATTTAGATATAGCATTTCCAGAAAAAAGTTTAGAATGGAAAAAAGATATAGCAAAAAAATCTGTAATTCATATAGGCAGGATTATTGCCGAAGTTCCAAAACTTCCTGATTATTATAAATCAGGAGAAATTGGGAATATATTTAAAATAATAAAAGGTAAGGAATTATTAGATAAGTACAAAGATACAGGATTTATTTTCACTTCAGCCCATCTTGGAAACTGGGAACTTCTTTTATCTGGTCTTGCGTATAATATTGGCGATATTTATGCACTTGCTTATAGACAGGAAAATGAAATAGCATACAAAATAATGAGAGATATAAGAACAGGATATGGAATTAACGTTATTCATCACAATGAATCTTTGAAAAAGATAATAAAAATACTAAATAAAAGAAAGCCTGTTGGGTTTTTTGTAGACCAGAACACAATGAGAAAAAGGGGAGTTTTTGTGGATTTTTTTGGGAAACAGGCAATAACTGTTGATTTTGCAGCAAGATTAGCCGTCAAATTTAAAAAGCCTGTATTATTTATTTACTGTTATATGGATTATAAAGATAAAAATTACTACTGTGAAATAGAAGAAGTCCATTATAAAGAAGGAAATTCTGTTTCTGAAACAGAGCTTAATTTAGTTCAGGCTTATACAAAAAAAGTTGAAGAAGCTGTCAGGAAACATCCTGACCAGTATTTATGGGTTCATAAAAGGTGGAGAACAAGACCAACAGAAAAAGAACCTTCACCGTATGGAGATTTACCTTAAAAAAATAGTGGCCTTAGAGACCACTATAAGGAGGTAGATGAGTAGTAGGAGGTTTAGAGCAGCTCTTGGATTGCTTCATCAATACGGCTTTCCAACTGCTCTACAGCTTTTTTAACTTTTGGGTATTTTGTTCCTTCAAGTAATAAAGATGGTTTTGTCCTTACTATGTATGTATAATCATCATCTTCTAACTGGTAGATGGTTATTATAAAAGGTGATAGTACCATAGCATTTGGGTCATTTGTAAAAA
>JALSSE010000069.1 GCA_026984415.1 Hydrogenothermaceae bacterium
GTAAAAAGTGTAAACTGGTTTGACGAAGAAATTATATCAAGAACAACAGACCCAAGTTTACTGGTTACAGATTCGGCAAAATTAGTTAGGGATGGAGCCAAACTATTTATAGAATTAAAATTCTTAAAATGAAAAAAAAGTTTATTTTAAAAATTTTTATAATATTGATATTTTCACAGTTTTCAAAAGCTGAACCTCAAAAATTAGAAGATGTTCTGTTAAAAGAAAAACAGTGGCAGATTGATACAGTTCTTACATATCATTCTTTATCTTACATAGACATAAAAGATAGGGATGTAAATGAAAATATTTTTACTTATATTTTTACATTAAGGTACGATTTAACAGAAAGATTTGAAATCTTTGGTTATGGTTCTTATACGTCTAATAAAAAAAGAACTTTTGAAGACCACAAAGAAAAATACCAGAGTTCAAATTTTTTCAACTCTGCAGGAATAGGATTTTCTTATAACATAATAAAAGAAGGTAAATTTCCTGGTATCCTTATTTCTGCATTAACTAATGGATATGAAAAAATAGGTTTTGACAAAGATTCTGAAATTCTCAATTTTAAAACCTATTCATTATTTTTAACCTCTTACTATACCATTGACCCTGTTGTAATATTTGCACAACTCAACTATAAATCATCTTTAAATGGCTCAATTGGAGACAACGACTTTGAAAAAGAACCTGTTTTATCTTTTACACCACAGGTTTATTTTTTAGTAAATCCATTTGTTTCTCTTAATTTTGGGTTTAAAATAACCCACGAAGGAAGTACAAAAGTTAATGATAAAATCGCCACTCCAGAAACAACATATTTATCTATACTTTTAGGTTTTTCTTATGAAATAGTAAGATACCTTATATTTTCTATTGACACAGAGTATAAAAATTCAAATATTGATACAAAATCAACTGTTATTACAAGGTTGACTTTTAAATTTTAAAGCTATGAAAAAAATTGTTTTAATGTTGTTTTTCACTGGAATTCTATTCCAATCTTTTAGCCAAGTTAGTATAGTAGAAGATAATATATCTGTTAATAAAAGACTGAAAAGCTGGATTGAAATAAGAGATAAACATTTAGTAAAACAGAAATATGACTATTCCTGTGGTTCTTCTGCCCTTGCTACAATCTTAAAATATTACTTCAATGAAGATGTAACAGAAGAAGAAATTTTAAATTTTATTCTAAAAAACGTTTTTAAAAACAAGAATTACAAAAAAGATAAAAGGAATAAACTAAATCTTTACCTTACATTTGAAGATTTGAAAAGATTTGCTGAATATAAAGGCTACAAAGCAGTAGGATTGGCTTTACCATTAGAATCCCTCAAGAAATTAAAAGTTCCAGCCATAGTTTACATAAAAATAAAACAATTTGAGCATTTCAGTGTCTATAAAGGAATGGATGATAAATACGTTTATTTAGGTGACCCTTCCCTTGGGAACATAAAAATAAGAATAGAAAAATTTAAATCTATTTTCTATACCAGAGAAAACAAAAAATTCCCCGGTAAAATTCTCGTTATTCTCCCAAAAGAAAATGAAAAAGTTAACCAGTTATTTATGAAAGATAAAGAAAACCTCAAGATAATCTTTAAAGTTATCAAAATAAAATCTTTTATACCATAAAAAAATTAATTTATAATTAATATCACTCTTATATATTCTATTAATTTTATTTAAAATTTAAATACGTGTATTACTCAATATAAATAAGTTTTACTTTGTAATTGGTACTGTTATATGATATATATTATAAAAGGTTGGAAAATTCATTTTAGGAGGGCAAAATCTTATGAGGTTAGGATTCCTTGTAGACCTAAGCAGGTGTATGGGTTGCATGGCCTGTGCAGTTTCCTGCAAAGCAGAAAATAATGTTCCCTTACACAGCTGGAGACTTCGTGTTAAGTATATTGACCAGGGTGAGTTCCCAGACGTAAAGCGCCACTACGTCCCCCTCAGATGTAACCACTGTGAGAATGCTCCATGTGAAAGGATATGTCCAGTTAGTGCACTTCATTACTTGCCAAATGGTATTGTAAATGTTGACCATGACAGATGTATTGGTTGTGCATCGTGTATGATGGCATGTCCATATAATGCTATTTATATAGACCCTCTTACAAACTCTGCTGATAAGTGTACTTACTGTGCACACAGAATAGAGGTTGGTATGATGCCGGCATGTGTTGTTGCATGTCCTACACACGCAAACATATTCGGTGATTTAGATGACCCAGAAAGTGAAATTTCTAAGTACATAAACGAACACAGAGATGTTATGGTCAGAAAACCAGAACTGAACACACATCCAAAACATTTCTACGTAAGGGGTTCTGATGTTGCACTTGACCCATTAGCATCTGAAAGACCTGAAGGGTATACGTTATTTACAAATGTTCAATTTTTAGATCATATAGGAGGGCATTAATCATGACAGGAGCAGAAGTTACCTTTGATGTAGCCTTACCAAAGGTAGTTTGGGGATGGCTAGTTTCAACAAATATGTGGGCAAAAAGTATAGCAACAGGAACTTTCTTTTTAGGTACTTATTTCATATTAAAATACCCAGAACAAGATTCATTCTTTAGAAAATGGCTTCCAATTTTAGGAATAATTTTTATTGGTATTACACTTTTAGTGACAATTTTAGACTTACATCATATGTTTAGATTCTGGAAAATATTCCTATTCGCACATTTCACTTCTGCAGTTACGCTTGGTGCATGGGTTGTTTCTGCATTTGTATTAGTGCTGTTAGGTGCATTTTGGTCGTGGGTTACAGGAAACAAAAAATTATTAGATAGATTAATGATTCCCGGATTTATAATAGCTTTCTTCTCAACCATATATACTGCTGGTATCATGGGAGAATCAACAGCAAGGGAATTCTGGGTATTTCCACCAGAAATGATTTCAATGTTACTTAGTGCAGTAATTGCTGGTTCTGCTGCATATCTTGCAATTGGAGCTTTATACGGAAGTTTACAGGAAAACATAAAAAGAGAATTAGGATGGATTTTATTCGGTGCAGCTGGTTTAGAAGCAGCTATGGTGATTGGTGAACTATTTTTCGCAAAATTCCACAGTGAATTTGCTTATGAAACTGTTAAAATCCTTGCATTTGGTGAAGTAGCTCCATTTTTCTGGGCTGGATTATTCCTTACATTTATAATTCCAATGATTTTAATAGGAATAGCAAATGAGTATAAAAGATACCAATACGCTGTTCTCGGTTCATTGAGTGCTTTAATTGGATTATGGTTTATTAAACACGCTTGGTTAATTGCACCTCAATGCTTACCATTAAGTTAATAGGAGGGTTTTAAAATATGAGAACAACAAGAAGAAATTTTTTAAAAGGAATAGCGGCAGCTGCTGGTGGTGTGGCAGTTGCTAAAGGTGTATTTGAAAAAACTACACAACAGGCTGTGGCAGAAGAAGCAAATTTAACATTTACTCCACAACATTTAGATTACTATCCACCATTTGATAAATGGAACGATTGGAAAGAACCTTCTGGTGATTACTGGAAGAAACATGGTGGAGCTTTAAGAGACGGCGTAAAATTAATTAACTATATGATAGTACCTACAGTATGTTCAAACTGTGAAGCTGCATGTGGCCTTACTGCATGGGTAGATAAAGATGAAATGGTAGTTAGAAAATTTATGGGTAACCCATTCCACTCAGGTTCAAGGGGAAGAAACTGTGCAAAAGGATATGCAACATTAGCTCAAATGTACGACCCTGATAGAATTCCTTTCCCTTTAAAAAGAGCTCCTGGTTCTAAAAGAGGTGAAGGAAAATGGGTTAGAACCACTTGGGATGAAGCTCTTGAGACCATTGGAAAAAGAATGAGAGAAGTTATCAAAAAAGCTAAAAATGGTGATGAATACGCCAAAAAAATGATAATGTACCACGTAGGAAGACCAAACTACAACGGATTTCAACCAAGGGTTGTTTGGTCATGGGGTGGAGACTATCATAACTCACATACAAACTTCTGTTCTTCAGGAGGAAGATTAGGTTCAATAACATGGTCTGGTGATGATAGAACTTCTCCTGATTTTGCAGAATCAAGGCTAATTTTTCTATCTTCTTCCCACGCAGCAGATGCCGGTCATTACTTCCAACAACACGCAGGATATATAGCAGATGCAAGAGCAAAAGGTGCAAAATTAGTTGTAATGGACCCAAGACTTTCAAACTCAGCTGGTATGGCTGATTTATGGCTTCCTGTATGGCCAGGAACAGAAGCTGCTATATTCTTAGCAATGGTAAGCAGACTATTACAGGAAGACAAATACAACAGAAGATTTGTAGAAAGATGGTTCAACTGGAAAACTTTAATGAAAGATAAAGATTACCTGAACTACCTCAAAAAAGAAGGAATAATTTCCCAAATTCCAGA
>JALSSE010000070.1 GCA_026984415.1 Hydrogenothermaceae bacterium
TGAAAAACTAAAGAAAAAAATGGAAGAGGTACAGAAAAAATACAAAGGAAAGTTAGAAAGATTGCCTATAGCAACACTTATTTATGAAATAGATGGAGTATCAGACATAAAAACAGCAAAACAATTAGCCGAAGAGGCAAAAAAAGCAATACAGGAAAATGACTTTGTTAAAGCCCGTGCTATACTTGAAGCATTAAGAAACGAAATAATCATAGAAACCCAGTATCTTCCAATTGATATTTATAAAAATGCTGTTGATTTATCGCTCAAATTTCTAAACAAAGGAAATAAAGAAAAAGCAATAGAAAGTTTAAACCTCGCTGTAAACTCTATAGAAGTAGAAACAACTATAATACCAAGACCAATAGCTGAAGCTTCAATCCTTGTAGATGATGCATCAAAAATATATGAAAAAGATATGGATACAGCTTTAAAACTTTTAGAACAAGCAAAAGAAGATATAAAACTTGCTAAAGTATTAGGTTATATAAAATCTGAAGATGAAGTAAAACCTTTAGTTGCACAGATTGAAGCCCTTGAAAAAGCTGTTAAAGCTAAAAAGGTATCAACAAAAGGTCTATTTAAAGAACTGAAAAAATCTATTAAACAAACTCAGGAAAAAGCCACACAAACAAAGTAGAATAATAAGAGGGGAGATTTCTCCCCTAAATAAAAAAAATTAGGAGGATGTCAAATGCCAGTAGTTGGAGCTGTAAAGTTAGAAACACTAATGAGAAAGGCTGCAGGTCTTGATATTGAAAAAAACAAAGTAAAGGAGATTACAGATATCATTGAAAAAAAGCTGTACGATTTACTTTTAATCGGTGAAAGAAATGCAAGCTACAATGCAAGACAGGTTATATGGGAATGTGATGTTCCTTTAACAAAAGGATTTTTAGAAAGTTTACAGAAATTTAAAAAGTTAGAAGAAGAAGTAGAACTTCAGGATGTATTAAACTTTTTAGCAACTATGCCACCTTTAAAATACCCATTAGATGCAGAACTTGAGAAAAAATTACCTGAGATTGTTGGAACACTGATTTATATATTTGCTCAACTGATAAAAGAAATCTCACCAGGTACAAGAAAACCATCTTCTGAAGACATAGAAAAAGCTGGAAAAATTTTAGATTTAACAATGTAACAAAAAGGGGCTGACTGCCCCTTTAAAAACCAGTAGTTTCAAGAATAGATTCTTTTCCAAAGAAAAATTCAAACCAGAACCTTACAAAAAAACTTGATTTATATCCCCTTTCTTCTGGAAACTCCCAACCAGGTGAAATTTCATAAAAAAGCCACGGTTTCCAAAATCTTTTTTTAAATTTAAACTGAATTGTCTGGTTTAAAATTTTTGGATGTTCCCAGCTCTGTCCAAATATACCAGCAGAAACTGAAAAACCCTGACTGTAATCCCATAATCTATAATAGCCAATTCTTGAAATAAATCTCATTGAACCGTCTCCGTCCTGTTTGTATCTTTCAATATGAAACCTAATCAGTTTTCTATCACTTAACTTTTTATCTATGTAAAGTCTTGTTTTTTCAATAAAACCATTAAATCTGTACTCAAAATACTGGGCAGGTTCAAACTCTAAACCTAAAAATTTAAATGGAATTTCAAATTTTAATCTTATGTAATATTTTAAAGGAAGCCTAAGTCCAACTGTTAAAGTAGGTTTTAAAATGTTTTTTATAGGATTAAAAAAGTAAACAAGGGCAACTGACTGTTGTTCCTGTTTTTGCTGTTGAGAAAGTATAAATTCATCTTCTGTTAAATCCCTCTGGGTAAGTTTATCCACTAAATTACTTACAACAAGATTTAGCTTTTTTTCAGTTCTTTTTAATCTCAAGTTTAGTTTAAATCTGAATATTCCTTGTGTTCCTTCGTGTTCGTTGTGTAAAAATCCTGTATAAATTTTTAGGTATGTCTGATTTTCATAATCCTCTGGAAGTTCATTTTCCCCTGAAAAAAATAAATCTATTTTTTCAGATAAATTCAGAACACTTTCTTTTATCTTTTCCTGAAATTTATCAGGAAGGGAAAGATGTTCGTTACTTTTCTCTTCACCATAAACAAAACCAAAAAATATTAAAGTTAATACAAAAATTTTTTTAAATTTCATTTCCTAATATATGAACTGCCAGCCAGACAGTTCCTTTCTCTATATTTAAAACCTTATGTGGTGTTTTTGAAGGGATAAAAATATAATCCCCTTCTTTCATTTTAATAATTTCTTTATTTATTTCCAGTTCCCCACTTCCTTTTAAAACAATAACCCATTCATCCTGTTCCTGTATATACTCTTTCGGTTCAATATTATCTGAACTTATGATTTTTTCAATAATTACATTTTTATCTTTCAAGATAACTTCAAAAATTTCACCTTTTTCTATAATTTTATTGTTTTCAAAAATATTTTTCTTCATATCATTCCCCTAAACAAAAAACTAATGGTTGTATAATATTTAAACAAAATTAAAAGGGGAATATGATGGAAGACAAAAACTTACTTGAAAAATGGGATAAAGAGTATTTCTGGCATCCTTTTACACAAATGAAAGTTTATAGGGAAGAAGAAAATATTATCGTTGAAAGGGGAGAAGGAAACTACATTTACGATATTTACGGAAAGAAATATTTAGATGGAGTTTCTTCTTTATGGTGTAATGTACACGGACATAATCACCCAAAATTAAATCAAGCTGTTATAGAGCAAACCCAGAAAATAGCCCATTTCACAACCCTTGGAGCTTCCAATGTCCCTGCGATAAAACTTGCAAAAAGACTTGTTGATATAACCCCTGAAGGACTTAATAAAGTCTTTTATAGCGAAGATGGTGCAGAAGCTATGGAGATAGCAATAAAGATAGCCTACCACTACTGGCAAAATAAAGGTGAAAAAACAAAAAACAAATTTGTTACTTTAAGTGAAGCTTATCACGGAGATACAATCGGCAGTGTCAGTGTAGGTGGAATAAGTATATTCCACGAAACTTACAAACCACTTTTGTTTGATGTTTATAAAGTCCCTTCTCCATACATTGAGGCTGTTAATAGATTAGGAAGGGAAAAAGCATTAACAGAAGAAGCAACAAAATTACTTATAGATGAGATTGAAGATTTCCTATTCCAACACCATCAAGACCTTGCTGGCTTTGTCCTTGAAGGTGGAGTTCAGGGGGCAGCTGGAATACTCCCATTTCCTCAAAACTATTTAAAAGAAGTAAGAAGACTCTGTGATGAATTTAACATTTTAATGATAGTTGACGAAGTCGCAACTGGATTTGGAAGGAGTGGAGCAATGTTTAGCTGTGAAAAAGAGGGAATATCACCGGATATTATGGCACTTGGAAAAGGAATTACTGGTGGTTATTTACCGCTTGCAGCCACTGTTGTAACTGACGAAATCTTTAATGCATTCTTAGGGGAATTTGGAGAAGCAAAACATTTTTACCACGGGCATACTTATACTGGAAATCCGATTGCCTGTAATGTTTCCTTAGTAAGCATACAGGTTTTTGAAGAAGAAAAAACATTAGAAAAGCTCCAACCAAAAATAAAACTTTTAGAAAAAAGATTAAATGAATTCTGGGAACTGAAACACGTTGGGGATGTTCGCCAATTTGGTTTTATGGCTGGAATTGAGATAGTAAAAGATAAAGACAAGATGGAACCTTTTCCTTATGGTGAAAGGACAGGTTTTAAAGTTGCAAATGACATGATAAAGAAAGGAATTTGGGTAAGACCTTTAGGGGATGTTATGGTTATTATGCCTCCACTTTCAATAACCGAAGATGAACTTAATTGGTTTTTAGATGAACTAAAGGATAGTATAAAAAAACTGGAAGATGGATAAAATCAAATTTGAAAAACTTTTAGGACAGGGACTATCAAACTGGATAGAAATAGCAGTATTTCTTTTAGTTGTAACTTTAATTTTTCTTTTTTTTAAGATTTATGTTTACAGACTATTAAAAAATTTAAGTGAAAAATTTGATTTAAATTCAACCTTAGTTTCTGAATTTTTAAAAAACTATTCAAGATTTTTAAGGGTTTTATACTTTATTTTTATTCTAAATGTATTACTTTCCATACCGCCGGTCAAAGAATATACAAAACCAATACTAAATTATCCAATTTTTAACATTGAAACTGTTAAATTAAGTCTTTATTCACTTATTAAAGGTTTAATTGTTTTTTATATACTGTATCTATTTACAAATCTAATAAGAAGAAGTATTGAAATTTACCTTTCTTACAAAGCAGAACAAAAAGAGATAATTTCAACAGTTGATATCCTGATTTATAATACAGCCCTCGTTTTTATAGTTTTAATAACTTTATCAACTATGGGTATAAGCTGGAAACTACTTATTCCTGTTGCAGGAGCT
>JALSSE010000071.1 GCA_026984415.1 Hydrogenothermaceae bacterium
CAATAATGTACTTTTTATCTATCTCTGCAAGGAAAACTATAAAAAGAACAGGAAACATGATTGTCAACGCTGTACCTAAATCTGGCTGGATTAAAGTTAAATAAGAAGGCAGTAAAGCAACTGCAAAAATTTTACCTGCATCTTTTATTGAAATTGGCAGACTTTTATTCTCTAACATAAAAGCAACAACCATAAGAACTATAAATTTCATAAATTCAGACGGCTGTAAATTTATAAACCCTAAATTTATCCATCTTTTAGCTCCTAAAATTGTTATTCCAAAAAATTTAACAAAAACTAAACTTGCTATTCCTATTATGTAAAGATGTATAGAGTAGTTTAGAATTTTTCTGTAATCTATGAAAATAAAAACAATTAAGATTAGTACTGATACAACACCAAAAATAAGCTGTTTCAGGTAAAGGTTTGTATATTCATTTATTGAAGCACTGTATATATTTAATACTCCCCAAGAAATTAAGAACAAAACAGGTATTAAAATAGGGAAATCTATTCTTTTAGTGAATTTCAAATACTCATATACATTCATCTCATTTCTTCCAGCCAGCTTTTTGTTGGTTCTAATAAATTAAATTTTACAGATTTTTCCATTATAGATTTAACTATTGGAGCAGCAACTCTACCACCACTCTCTCCGTGTTCTACAAAAACAGCAACAGCGTATTTTGGATTTTTATAAGGGTAAAAATCGACAAACCAAGCATGGTCTTTAAGTTCCCATTTATCGTGTTTTTTCTTTCTTTTTAAATACCTGTAAACCTGTGCTGTTCCTGTTTTTCCTGCGTTTTTTACAGGAGCTTTAGAAAGTCTTTTTGCTGTTCCCCTTTTTCCATAAACAACCTTATATAAACCCCTCTGTATAACTTTTATATAACTTTTTCTTATATTAAACTCCCTTATCAAAGTATCTGGTACAGTGTGTAAAGAGTTATCTTTATTGCTAAAATAGGCTTTCATAAGTTTAGGTTTGTAGACTTTTCCACCATTTGCAATAGGTGCTATGATTTTTACAGCATCAAAAGGTGTAATTGCTAAATATCCCTGTCCTATACTGAGGTTAATTGTATCACCATAAAACCACGTCTCATTTAGTGTATTCATTTTCCAGTCTGGTGAAGGAACTCTTGACCTTCTTTTTTCAATATCTGGATTAAGTAAATCCCCAATACCAAACATAGTTGTGTAATAATTTATCCTGTCAACTCCTAAATCCAGACCTATCTGGTAAAAGAATGTATCACAGGACATTTCTAACGCTTCTTCTATATTTATATTTCCACATCCTGCAGGATTCCAGTTCCTGTATGTCCATTTTCCGATGGAAAAAGATGCTCCACTTTCAATTTTTGTATACGGAGTTATTACCTTTTCCTGTAATGCACCAAGCCCAACAACTATTTTAAAAATAGAACCGGGAGGATAAAGACCACTTAAAGCTTTGTTAAATAAAGGTTTATACTTGTTTTTAGTAATTTTTTTCCACTCTTTTGCTGAAATACCATCTGTAAATTTTTGAATATCATAGGTTGGATAGCTTAAAAGGGCTAATATTTCATAGTTATTTGGGTCTAATATTGTGATTGCACCAGATTTCTGACCTGATTCTTTAAAGGAATCATAGGCTATTTTCTGTAATCTTGCATCAATTGTAAGGTATATATCATTTCCCCTTTTTGCCTGTTTTTCCCAGAGAACTTTTTTCTGCCTTCCAAATGCATCAACAATAACAGCTTTTGCCCCCTTTTCTCCCTTTAAATAATCATCGTATATTTTTTCAACTCCATTTTTTCCAATAAGCATATCTGGTCTTAAATTTGGATTTTTTCTCAAATCCCTTTCACTTGGAAAACCAACATATCCAAGTATGTGTGACATGTACTTTGCGTACTCTGTATATTTCCTTTTAGGAAAAACATCTATAAAAAAACCTTTAAACTTAAAAGAGTTATCGTAAAATTTTTCCAACTGTTCCTGGGTTAAATTTTCCTGTACTACTATTTTCCTTACATAACCTTTTTTTAATTTTTTTTCTATTTTTTCGTCTAACTCAATTCCTAAATATTTTTTTAAATTGTATTTTGTTATACTCAGGTCTTTATCATTCTGAATTACTATGTAAGGAAGGGCAGTTAAAGCAAAGGTTGGTATATCATAAGCTAAAAGTACACCGTTTCTGTCGTATATTTTTCCCCTTGGAGGATTTATTGTAAAAAGTTTTACGTAGTTTTTTTCAGAAATTTCCCTGTAATGTTTTCCATTTAATATCTGAATGTAAGCTAATCTTCCAACTACAACTATATAAACAATAAATATAAAAATGTAAATCAAGTTTAACCGTGTGAGCTTCAATTCCGTTTCCTAAGAGTACTGTTCTTTATTAAAAAATCTGTTATTTATCGCAAACAAGTAAAATATAATAAAGTTTAAAACAATGTAAATAACATAATTTTGAGAAAAGTAAAAAATCCCTGTTTTCAAGAAAATAAGTAAAGTTTTAAATGCAATATCAACAACTGAAAGCCCAATAATCAATATACTTTTATACCACATCTCACTGAGGTAAAACTGTCTTTTTACTGAGTAGGTAATCATAGAAAGTATTACTTTTGATATGGTATTAAAGACGAAAATAGAAGGAGTTAAAAAGTCCTGAAGAAGTCCTAAAAACAGGGCAAAATAGATAGATTTTTTAAAATCGTTATTTAATGTAAACAAAATAACAAAAATAGCTAAGAAATCAGGTGTAAAATTAAAAATTGAGATATATTTCACAAAAACAGTTGTTTGAAGAACTAATGTAAATATTCCTAAAAAAATCAGTAAATAATCATTTTTTTTCATTTTCTTCCTTTTTATCTGTTAAAACAACTACATACTCAAGGGAATACGGGTATAAAAATAATTTAATCTTTACATCTTTAAAAAAGTTACCCTCTTCATAGGAAACTTCTTTCACAACTCCAATTGGAATTCCTGCTGGTTTCCCATCTAAATTTGTAGTTTCAATAATATCTCCAATTCTTATATCCTGCTCTGGTTTTACAAAATTTAGTTTCCCTGTTTTATTGTCAACTCCTTGGAAAAAACAAACTTCCCTTGTTTTTTTTGTTCTACACGTTATTTTAAAATTTTTATTTGATACAAGAAGTACAGAGGAAGAAAATTTACCAACTTCAGAAACTATTCCAACTAAATATCCATCTGCGATAACAACATCTCCCTCTTTTATTCCATAAGAAGAACCTACATCTATTATTAAAGAATTTATCCAGTTATCTCCAGAATATCCAATAACCTTTGCCCCAACGTAATTTAAATCTTTTTTTGTACTTTTTTTCAATTCATCTACAAAGTTTAAAAGTTTTTTTAATTTAAGATTTTCATTTTCAATATTTTTCAGCTCAATCAGTTTGATTTTCATTAAGTCAATTTCAGATTTTAGCTGCTTGTTTTCTTCTAAAAGTTTACTGTTGTCTTTTATTATAGAAATTGAGTTATCAACAAATTCTATAACGTGGTAAGTTACATACTGGAGAGGATAGGTTACTGTTAAGACTGCACCTTTAACAGAAGATAAAAATCCATTTTTCTGTGAATCTACAAAAATAAATAAAAAAATGGCAGTAAAAAGTACAAATAAACCTAAAAATAACTTAAAGTATAAACTTTTTACCAGCCTTTTTAAAAATAAAATTTTACTACCTGCCTACTTCTTTTTATTCAAATGATACCCTTTTTATAAGCTCAATATCAGCAAGTGCATCTCCAATTCCTTTAGCAACCGCAGTAAGAGGCTCTTCACAGTACGCAACAGGAAGGTTTGTTTCATCCCTTAACCTCTGGTCTAAACCGTAAAGTAAAGCTCCTCCTCCTGCAAGGATAATTCCCCTTTCAACAATATCTGCTGCAAGCTCCGGAGGGGTTTTTTCAAGGGCTGTTCTTACCGCATTTACAATTGCTGTCACAACATCTTCAAGGGCTTCTCTTATCTCTTTTCCTTTTATTGAAACTCCCCTTGGCATACCTGTTATATCCCTACCTCTAATCTCCATAACCTCATCATCCCTTTCTGTTGGAAACGCTGAACCTAACTGTATTTTTATTTTTTCGGCAGTTTGTTCACCTATAAGTATTTGGTGTTGTCTCTTCAAGTACTGGAGGATTGCTTCATTCATATCATCTCCAGCAGTTCTTATTGAGTAGGATAAAACAAGTCCTGAAAGTGATATAACAGCAATTTCTGATGTGCCACCACCAATATCAACAATCATATTTCCACCGGGCTCTTTAATAGGTAAACCAGCCCCAATTGCCGCTGCCATAGGTTCTGCTATAAGGTAAACTTCCCTTGCCCCTGCCTGTCTTGCTGCATCAATAACTGCCCTCTTTTCAACAGTTGTTATTCCAGACGGAACACCAACAATAACACGGGGTCTTGCAATTGTAGCAAGGGGGAGATTTGAATGGACTTTTTTGATAAAGTATTTAAGCATAGATTGGGTTACGTCAAAATCGGCAATAACTCCATCTTTTAAAGGTCTGATTACCTCTATTGTTTCTGGGGTTTTTCCTATCATTTCTTTAGATTCTCTTCCAACTGCAATGATTTTGTTTGTAAGCCTGTCAATTGAAACTATAGATGGTTCTGAAAGAACAATACCTTTTCCTCTTACAAAAACAAGGGTATTCGCAGTTCCTAAATCGATTCCAATGTCATTTGAAAACATACCAAAAATTTTGTCCTGAATCATTAAAAATGTCCTCCAAAGTGAATATCAAAAAGAAAATATATTATACTATATATATTTAGCAAATTTTCACGGAGGTTAATATGTTAAAAGGCTCTTTAGTGGCATTAATCACCCCTTTTAAAAATGGGCAGTTAGATAGGGAATCATTAAAAAATTTAATAGATTTTCACGTAGAGAATGGAACAGATGGTATTGTTGTAGCAGGAACTACAGGAGAATCAGCAACATTAACATATACAGAACATGAAACTCTTATTGAACTTGCTGTTGAGTATGCAGATAAAAGAATTCCAATTATTGCTGGAACAGGGGCAAACGCAACCCACGAAGCAATAGCATTAACATCATTTGCAGAGAAGGTTGGGGCTGATGCTTCTTTACAGATTGTACCTTACTACAATAAACCTACACAGGAAGGAATTTATCAGCATTTTAAAGCAGTAGCAGAGGAAACCAATATTCCACTGATACTTTACAACATACCATCAAGAACTGGAACAGATATGCTCCCTGAAACTTTTGCAAGACTTTATGGGGATTTCCCAAATATAATTGGACTAAAAGAAGCTACTGGAAATGTTGCAAGGGTTTCTGAAACTATTTCTTTAACAAATCCTGATGTTGTTATATTTTCTGGTGATGATGCATTAACAATTCCTATGATGTCTGTTGGAGCAAAAGGTGTTATTTCTGTTGCAAACAATATCATTCCAAAAGAAATTGCTGAAATGTGCAATTTAGCACTTGAAGGAAAATTTACTGAAGCTTTAAACATCCACAACAAATACTGGAAATTATTTAAAACACTATTCATAGAAACAAATCCAATCCCTGTAAAAACAGCAGCCTACTTAATGGGACTTATTAAAGAGTTAGAATTAAGACTCCCGATGTACTACTTAAGTAAAGAACATGAAAATACTTTAAAGGAAGTCCTGAAGGAATACAACCTCATAACTTAATTCTAAACTTTAAAAATATTTAATCGAAACTTATATTTAATACTAAAAACCTCAAAAGGAGCTTATTTTGAAAGTAGCTATTGTCGGTATTGGAAATATGGGTTCAAAATATATCAACAAATTTAAAGACCTTGGTTATGAAGCCGTTCTTATAGATAAAGAAAAAGAACAGTTGGATAAATACCCAGATGAATTTATAAAGTATCAGGATTTAGATGAAGCTTTAGAGAAAGAAGACATACAGACCCTTTTTGTTGCTACAGCCCCAACATCACACATTCCAATAGCAGAAAAGGCATTAAAAAGAGGAATTAACACAATGGTGGAAAAACCACCTGCATTAGACCCAGTAGATTTACACGATGCAATAAATTTAGCTAAAAAAAACAATGCTGTTTTAGGAGTATCAGAAATTGAACTCCGTTCAAACTGTATAAGAAATTTTGATAAAAATATAAAAATATCAAATATAGAGGCTTATAGGCTTAACTTAAGAAGTGGTTATATAAACCCATTTTTTGACCTTGCGTGGCATGACCTTTATATTTTCCATTATTTAGCAGGGGAATTTAAAATTAACAACGTAGAAGATGTAAAAAAAGATGAAATGCATCTTGTAAAAGTAGATGCAGACTCTAAAACAACCCATATTGACCTTCAGGTTGCATGGAATTCGCCAGATTTAAGAAGGGAGTGGATTTTAGATACAGAAAAGGGAAAAATAGTATTCAACTTTGTTGAAGATAAAATCGTTTACCCAGATGGAACAGTCAAGGAAAAAGATAATGTTGATAAACTTGAGCTTATGATAAAAGAGTTCGTAGAAAAACCTTCTTTTGAAAGCTCATACAGGGCATTAAACATACTAAACGAATTTGTAAAATTTTATAGATAAAGGAGAAAAACAGATGATTCCAATAATAAAACCTGTTTTTGGAAAAGAAGAAGAAGAAACAGTCCTTGAAATAATGAAAAGTGGACAGATAACAAGGGGAGAATGGACAAGGAAATTTAAAAGGGAGTTTGCCGACTACATAGGTTCAACATTTATTCACACCCTTTGCAGCGGAACAGTAACACTTTACATAGCTTTAAAAGCACTTGGAATAAAAGAAAATCAGGGAGATGTTGTAATTGTACCATCTATGAGTTTTATGGCGACAATAGATGCAGCTATCCTTGCTGGGGCAAAACCTGTTGTTATTGATATAGATGAAAGTTATACAATGGACCCAAAATATTTAGAAGAAGCAATAGAAAAGTACAATCCAAAAGTGGTTATTCCAGTTCACCTTTACGGACAGTGTGCCAATATGGAAGAAATAAATAAAATATGTAAAGAAAAAGGAGTTATAGTTCTTGAAGATGCAGCACAGGCACATGGAGCAGAGTTTAAAGGGAAAAAAGCTGGAAATTTAGGAGATGTTTCATCTTTTAGTTTCTACGCTTCAAAAAATGTAGCCATGGGTGAAGGTGGTGCATTACTTACCAATAACCCAGACATAAATGATGCAATAACAAATTGGGTAGAGTTTGGAGACCACCCTGCATTAAACTTAAGGATAACAGAATTTCAAGCTGGAATTGGATACTGGCAGTTAAAAAGGTTAGATGAAACAAATGAAAAAAGAAGAAAAATTGCAAAATTATACAACGATGAATTTAGAGAACTTCCGGGACTTGTTGTCCCTGAAGAATTTCCAGATAGAAAGCATGTTTACCATGTTTATGCATTAAGACACCCAGAAAGGAATAAAATAATTGAAAAATTAGTAGAAGCTGGAATTGGGGCAAGGGTTTACTACGAATACACACTCCACGAATTAAGGAATGCTGAACATCTAAACTGTGAATTTGGAGAGCTTGTAAAAAATGAAATATTCGCAATTCCAGTCCATGCAGCATTAACAGAAGATGATATAAGTTATATAATAGATACAGTAAAAAAAGTTGTAAAGGAATTGTAATGAGGTATATTTTATTATTACTGCCGTTTTTATTTTTATTAAATAGCTGTGCTGAAAAAACATGTAAATGTGAATGTAAATGTCCTACTTCCAGTGAAAAGAAAAATATTGAAAAGAAAAGTAAAGATTCTAAAAAAGGTGGAATACACTTTAAAGACCCATTTTCAGACGATGTAAACATAAAAGATATTTTGAAATAAGAGGGTTAAATTGAGAAATATTGAGGGAAATTTATCGGCAGAAGATATAAAATTCGGTATAGTAGTAGGAAGATTTAACAGTTTAATAACAGAAAAACTATTGGAAGGTGCCGTAGACTGTATATTAAGACACGGTGGAGAGGAAAAAAATATAACTGTTGTAAGGGTTCCCGGTTCATTTGAGATTCCATTAACAGCTAAAAAGTTAGCAAAAACTGGAGATTACGATGCAGTCATATGTTTAGGTGCTGTTATTAGAGGTTCAACACCACATTTTGATTACGTTGCCAACGAAGTTTCAAAAGGAATAGCTACAGTTTCTTTAGAAACAGAAATTCCAATATCATTTGGTGTTCTTACAACAGATACAATAGAACAGGCAGTAGAAAGGGCTGGAACAAAAATGGGAAATAAAGGTTTTGATGCTGCCCTTTCAGCAATTGAGATGGTTAATGTATTAAAAAATATAGGATGATTTATGAGTAAATATAAAAAAAGGGCAAGGGAATTAGTCTTTAGAGTGTTATACACATCAGACATAACTGGGAAAAGTATTGAAGATGTGTATTTGGAGTATTTAAACAGGTTAAAAGGTCAGTTATCTCCAAAAACTGTTGAATATTCAAATGAAATTATAAAAAATCTAAAAAACCATACCAAAGAAATAGACGAAATTATATCTAAAAATTTAAAAAACTGGAGACTTGAAAGGTTAGGATATCCAGAAAAAGCTTTGCTTAGACTTGGGACTTACGAACTATTATTTGAACCTGTCAAAGCAAAAGGTAGAATTTTTATTGATATTTTAGACCTTACAAACTGCTACCTTTCCTCAAAAGAAAGTATAAAGTTTATAAACGGTATTCTAAACTCTATTTATAAAAACTACAAACAATCTCAACTGGCAGGTTCATCTAATTCTTGATGTCTTAACATTTTACCTTCTTTCATATAAATAACTTCTTCTGCTAAATTTGTAGATAAATCTGCAATTCTTTCAAGGTTATTTGTTACAGTTATCAACCTTAGTGCAACTTTTATATTCCTTGGGTCTTCTACCATATAAGTATAAAGTTCCCTTATTATCTGGTCTTGCAAAGCATCAACCTTATCGTCCCTTGCAATAACACTCCTTGCAAGTTCAGTATCCAATTCTGATAAAGATTTAATAGCATCTTTTAGCATATCCAGTGTAATTTCTGTCATTATTGGTAAATCTACATATTCTTTCAATTTTGGCTTTTTTAATATCCTTTCTGCATTTTCCTTTATATTTTCAGCGTGGTCTCCAATCCTTTCTAAATCTCTATTTACAAATAAATCCATAACAAGCATTCTCAAGTACTTTGCTTCTGGCTGGTATCTTGCAATTGTTGTTATAATTAAAGATTCATTTTCTACTTCCATCTGGTCAACTTTATCTTCTAATTCATCAACTACACTTAAATATTTAGGGTCGTGCTGAACTATTGCTTCCACTGCATTTTCTACCATCTGGGAAGCTAAATCTGCCATAAGAATTAATCTATCTCTAATTTCTTCTAATTTAGGTTTTATTAACATTCCTTTCTCCTTTTATCCAAACTTTCCACTTATATATTTTTCAGTAAGTTCTTTTTTAGGTGAAGTAAATATAATATCAGTTTTATCAAATTCAATAAGTTCTCCTAAATACATAAAAGCAGTATAGTCTGATACCCTTGCAGCCTGCTGCATGTTATGGGTAACTATAACAATAGTTACAGTTTCCCTAAGCTGAACAACTAACTCTTCTATTTTTGCTGTAGATATTGGGTCAAGGGCTGAAGTTGGTTCATCAAAAAGTAAAACTTCTGGTTCAACTGCCAGTGCCCTTGCAATAACAAGTCTCTGTTGCTGACCACCTGATAATCCTGAAGCAGGTTCATTTAATCTGTCATTAACCTCATCCCATAGGGCAGCTTGTTTTAAAGCCTTTTCTACCCTGTCCTGAAGTTCTGATTTATTTTTTATACCCCTTAACCTTAACCCATAGGCAATATTATCAAAAATATTCATAGGGAAAGGTGTAGGTTTCTGGAAAACCATACCAACTTTTGAACGGAGTTCTATCAAATCCATTTTATCTGTAAGTATGTTTTCCCCATCTAAGAGAATTTCCCCTTTGTATCTGTTTCCATGGTAAAGGTCGTGCATTCTGTTAAATGAACGTAAAAGTGTTGTTTTTCCACATCCAGAAGGCCCTATTAATGCAGTAACCTGTTTTTCGTAAACAGGCATATTTATATTTTTCAAAGCAGGTTCTTTACTTCCAGCATAATAGAAATAAAAATCCTTAACCTGCATTTTTAAATTTTCAGACATAAACTAATTTCCTCCTGTAACTTTTAGCTTTTACTCTTGTATTTCCAGTAAATAATAGAACGGGAAAATATTGTAACAATCAGTATGAAAAATGTAATAATAAATGCAGCAGCCCACGCCTTTTCATGCCAGTCTTCATAAGGTCCCATAGCATAAACAAATATAGTAACAGTAAGAGATGACATCGGTTCATTCATATTAAGGGTAAAAAATGAGTTATTAAACGATGTAAAAAGTAAAGGTGCAGTTTCCCCAGCAACCCTTGCAATAGAAAGGATTACACCTGTTAATATTCCTGTGATAGCAGCCCTGTAAACAATATCTTTTATAACTTTAAAATAAGAAGCTCCTAAAGCAAAGGCTGCTTCCCTCAAAGTCCACGGAACAAGTGAAAGCATATCTTCAGTAGTTCTAAGGACAACAGGTATCATTATAAATGCAAGGGCAGCAGCACCAGCCCAACCATTAAAATGCCCTACTGGCATAACCATAATTGCATAAATAAAAGTACCTACAACAATTGAAGGAACACTAACCATAATATCAGAAAGTATAGAAACTATTTTTGCAAATCTTGTTCCCCTTGCATATTCTGCAATAAAAGTTCCAGCTAATAATCCAATAGGAACACCGATAATAGTTGCAAAAAATGTTATCAATAACTGACCAACAAAGGCATTTCTAAGACCACCACCGGGAACACCTGGTGGAGCAGGGTCTTCTAAAAACAAATCCAAATTTATAGCAGACATTCCATGTCTTAACACATCAAAAAGAATAAAACCTAACCAGAACAAACCTAAACCAGCGGCAAATGTTGAAAGTAATAATGCTATATAGCCTCTTATTTTTCTTCTTTTTACAACATTAGGGTTATAAATCATCTTGAGTATCCTTTTTCAGCTTTAAGTAAGAAAAATTTTGCAGCAGCTAAAATGACAAAACTGAGAACAAAAAGTATTAATGCAAGGTAAAATAAAGAGGAAAGGTAAATATCTGTATCTGCTTCTGTAAATTCATTTGCAAGTGTAACTGTTATAGTTGCAGCTGCTTCAAAAAGTGAAGGGGTAATCTGGTGGTTATTTCCTAAAACAAAAGCAACTGCCATTGTTTCTCCAAGTGCCCTACCTAATGCAAGCACAATTCCACCGTAAACTCCTAATTTTGCATAAGGTATAACTATATCTCTGATTACTTCCCAGTGGGTTGCACCAAGGGCATAAGCAGATTCTTTAACAACATTAGGTGTAAGATTAAAAGAATCCCTTGATACACTGGCGATAAAAGGAGTAATCATTATACTCAGTATAATACTGGCAGTAAAAAGGTCTATTCCCATAGGTGTTCCTTCAAATAACTTACCTATAACAGGAATATCCCCAAAAACTTTTTGTAAAGCTGGTTCTATATAATTAGCCATAATCGGAGCAAGGGTAAATAAACCCCACATACCGTATATAATACTTGGTATAGCTGCAAGCATTTCAATTGCTATGCCTACTGGTGTTTTCATTATATGGGGGGATATCTCACTGAGGAATATAGCTATTCCAATAGAGATAGGGATTGCTATTAGCAAGGAAAGAACAGTTGTTACAAAAGTTCCGTAAAGGGAAGAGGCAGCACCAAATATCTCCTGAACAGGGTCCCAGTCTACAGTAAATAAAAAGTTAAGTATCCCGAATTTATGGATAGCAAGTGATGACTCATTATATAAAACCAGAATTGTTGAGAAAATTAATGTAAGTACTGTAAATGCAGCTGAAAATGAAATCAGGGCAAAAATAATATCTGCAAAAGGAAGTTTTAAAAACTTTTTCATATCTGACTTTTTTACCTCTTTTTAAGGTTTAAATCTATTATAACAAAAAGAGGGCTTAAATAAGCCCCCTTGAAAATTGTAGGTTTAGCAGCAGCTTTTTAAATTTGTTATTGTTCAGGATAAATTCCGTTGTCTTTCCAGTATTTATAAATCTTTTCTTTTAACTCTTTTGGTAAAGGAACATAATGTAGACTTACGGCTATTTTATCTCCATTTTCAAAAGCCCATTTGTAAAATTTATTCACTTTTTTATTTACAGATGGTTTTTCCCTTGCTTCAAGGATAAAAGAAGCTCCAGCTATTGGCCATGCATTTTTACCTGGTGCGTTAACCATCCAGAGATAAAAATGTTTTTTAGGGTCAAAGTTTGCAGTTGCTCCTGCAGCTTTAAACGTTTCTATAGAAGGGGCAACAAATTTCCCTGCTGGGTTTTTTAGTAAAGAGTAAGAAAGTTTATTTTGGATTGCATAGGCAAACTCAACATATCCAATTGAGTATCTTAATCTTTTCACGTAATTTGCCACACCTTCATTTCCTTTTCCACCAATTCCAACTGGCCATTTAACAGCTTTTCCAGCTCCAACTTTTTCTTTCCATTCAGGACATGCCCCTGAAAGATAAGTTGTAAAAATAGCAGTTGTTCCAGAACCATCAGAACGGTGAACAACTTTTATTGGTTTGTGTGGGAGTTTAATATCAGGGTTCATCTCTTTTATGTGTGGATTATCCCAGTATTTTATTTCTCCAAGGAAGATATGACATACAGCTTCCGAGTCTAATTTAATTTTACCTGACCTTATTCCTGGTATGTTTACAACTGGAACAACACCACCAATAATAGCTGGGTATTGGTAGAGATTGTACTCATCAAGTTTTTGAGGAGTTAAAGGTGCATCAGAAGCCCCAAAGTCAACTGTTCTATTTTTTATCTGTCTAACTCCTCCACCAGAACCAATAGACTGGTAGTTTAACTTAACACCTGTTTCTTTGTAGTACTGGTAAGCCCAGGCTGCATAAACTGGATATGGGAATGTTGCCCCAGCTCCGTTTATAGTTTCTCCAGCGAAGACTGAAGACCCGATTAATACTCCTGCTGAAATTAGTCCTGCTACTATTTTTTTCATCTTTTCCTCCTTTTTATACTTTTATAATTAGAACTCAACATCTGCTGTAATCATATATTTTGTGTAATCTTTACTTACTTTTGGTAAAGAAGTTAAAGTTTCGTCATAATCAGCAGTTATTCCGTTAAGAATAAATGTTACATATTTATTATACTTGTATGCTATTCCGTAAATGTACTGATTTCTTTTTTCCCATGAACCAACTACACTGCTTCCAGATTTTAAATCCTGTGGATTTTCTGGTTTCCAGTAATCGTACCTTCCAAAAAGTGAAATCTTTCTGTCTGAAGTTGGTCTTAACTCAAAGTTAAACGAATATCCTTTACCTGTTGCTTCATTTGAATTTATCCAGTGGCTTTTTATGTACTGACCTGCAATAAGGAAGAGAGGTTGATTGTAAACAACGTGGAATTGATAAATATTTAAATCGTTATTTGCACCTCTGTGGTTTATACTGTCAACTACATGGAGAGATATATTTGTATAAGTGTCTTTTCTTGGGTTTAGTTTAGGAACTTTTCCAGAACCTCTTATGTACCTTAATGTACCACCACCAAAAATATGCCATGTAAATCTACCTTCTAAAGAAACATTGTAAGGTTTATCCCCTTTGTCCTGTCTTCTGATATGGTCATATCCTTCCCCATTAAATATTCCATATTCTGCTGAAAAATGCTCTGTTTTTGTTTTGAAATCTACACCTAAATCTGCTGAAGGGAGCATGTGGGCACCATCTGAAGATTCATAAAATGTTTTAGAAATTGACCTGTACCACCATCCAGAATGCTCTTCAAAATCAAGCCAAGGTGTATGTACTAATCCAAGTTCAACCCCTGTATGTGGAATTAATTTTGATAAATCTTTGTAAAGGTAAAGGTGTTTGAATTTTACATCTAATTCATTTCCTTCGTTTTTTCCCGGTTTGTGGGGTTTGTTTGAAACGTCAAGTGTAACTCTAAAGTAATCTTTATCATTAAAGTAAGCTTTTAATACTGAATATCCCCTTCTTATTTCAAAATCTCCACCATCTCCACCGTACTTTCTGTCTGTGAAAGTGTATCCAAGATAAGCAACACCATCAAATTTAAACCACTTAGCTTTTGATTTTATAGGACTGATTTTCTTTAATTTCTTCTTTAGCTTTTTAACCTCTTCTCCAGCTTTTACTGCTTCTTTTTCAATTCTAACATCTGCTTTTACGCTTTCTTCTTCTTTGTTGTAAAGCTTTTCATCAAGTTCAACCGCCTCTTCTTTTGTTATCACCCCTTTTTCATAAAGTTTCTTTACTAAAGGGTTTTCAATCTCCTGTGCATGTGAAAATCCAAAAGCTCCCATTACTGCAACTGCTAACAAAGTTTTTTTCATCTTTTCCTCCTTTTTATAAAATTTTAAATATTAAATGTTAAATTTTTATTAAGTTTTAGAAAAACCATTGTGTAGTTAGTTTTACCCTTTTTATTTTGTAATCTCCTATATCTACCCCGTAATCATCCTGCTGATAAGACAACCCTAATTTTGTTGTATTACCCCTTAAATACCAGTTAAATCCAAAAATTGTAGATTTAAGTTCATAATCTCCTACCCCGTCCCATCTATCCCATTTTTCATACCTTACAAATGGTGCTAAGTAGTAAGCCTGTGGAATAACATATTCACCGGTAATATACCAGCCTTTTGACTTTCCAACTTCATTAGAAGTCCAGTCTTTTATAACCCCATCAAAATCAAAATATTCAGCCTGAACAAAGAAACCTTTATAATGGGCTGACATTTCATAATTAATTAATGTTCTATCTATTTCGTGGATGTTATTTGAAGGGTCTTCGTACTTTATCTTAGGAACTTTCCAGTATCCTATCCCTACTTCAAAATGTTTCCCTTTACCAAAGTATGTTTCTGTCCTTTTTGTTTCTTCCCACCCTTTAAACGGAGAAATGAAAACTTTTCCACCGTAAAAGTAATCCTGTTCTATTATCTTCCCACCTTTAGACTTTAGGTCTTTATAAGATTTAGCATCTTTAAATTTTCCAGAGTAAACAGCATCTCCAAAAGCCAACTGGTAATGGACTTTTTTATGCCAGTTCCCATAAATTTGAGCATTTGTTGCACGACGGTTATGTGATATGAATTGGGCTGCTTCATCTGCAACATGTGGACGGTCATAATGAATCACATATGCAGATTTTACAGTTTCTGTACGGGAAACATCAATTTTTCCTCTATAAAGTTTGAAATTTATTAAAGAACCGTATTTTTCAAATGGTTTCTTGATTTTTAAGTAAGCATCACCAACGTTAAACTTCTGTTCTCCTTTATCTTGATAGTTTGCTTTGTCGTTTCTAATATCCATTGTAAAAGATACATGCTTAGAAAATCCTGCACTGATTTCAAATCTTGTTCTCCTTAAGTATGCATCCCACGTATTGATATCTTCTTTTGTTGGGTCTGCATAATCTTTTTTGTAGTTTTCAAATGTTCCCTGAAGTCTTATTCCAAGTTTTATATACATATCTGGATTGTCAAATGCTCTAATTTTTAAATTTGGATGTGTTTCTTTGCCTAATAAAAATTCCGGTGATTTTTGATTTATTACTGTAATGTGCTTTTTTAATTCTTCCTTTAGATTTTCTAAAGGGTTTTTTGTTTCATCTCCCTGTGAGATTCCAACAGTTCCAATAACAGCTAATAATAACAGGCTTTTTTTCATACAATTCCTCCAACGATTTTCTTTTGAAGAAATATTAGAGGAATTTTTTTAAAAATTTATTAATATTTTGTTAAGATTTTTTAACATTTTAGATTTGAATTTTTATTTGACAGGTAGACCTTCTTTTTTCCACTTATTAATACCACCCTGAAGGTTATAAACATTTTTGAAACCGAGAGATGTTAAGATTCTTGAAGCAGATGCACTCCTATTTCCTGAACGGCAGTAAACTATTATTTTTTTATCCCTGTAGTTTTGAATTTCTGAAATTCCTTCCCCTAAATTTCCTAAAGGAATTAAAATTGAGTTAGGAATCTTACCTTCAGCTTTTACTTCTGAAGGTGTTCTAACATCAATGATAATTATATCTTTTTTATCTTTTTTTATCATCTGGTATGCTTCTTCAGGTGAAATATTTTTAAAATCTGCAAGAATATAACCTTTTTGATACAAAATAAAGAGAATGGCAGCAACAACAATCACTGCCAGTATAATATTTGATAAATTCATAATTTTTCCTTAATCGTCGTAATTACTTGGAAGTATTTTATCATAAGGGACATCAGCTTTACTTCCTTCTAACCAGGGCTTTTTCCCGTAAACCAAAACTTCGTCAGCTTCTACATTTTCAAACCATATCCCTGCAAGTCTTGCTTTTCTAAGGTCTGTATGGCTGAATTTTGTTCTTATAAAACTTGATTTTTGTAAATCTGCACCTCTTAAGTTTGAATAACTAATATCAGCTTCATCAAAAGAAGAATTAGGTAAGTTTGAATCTTCCATTCTTATGTTTACCATATTTGCCTTGTTAAAATTGGCGTTTGGAGCATCACATACTAAAATCTGGGCTCTAAAAAGATTTGCCCCTTCAAAATTTGCTTCTCTTAAATTAACCCTCTGTAAAACAGCCCTTGAAAGATTGGCATTTTTAAAATTAGCTTTATTGAAATTTGCATCAGCAATAAACGCATTTTCTAAATTAGCACCTTCAAGGTTTGCACCTGATAAATCTGCACCAGTAAATGTGGCATCTGATAAATCTGCACCTGACAAATCTATACCTTGAAGTTCTGCAAAACTTAAATCTATTCCTTTTAAAGATTTCCCCTCTTTCACCATTTGCTCTAATTGCTCTTTAGTGTAATCTTCCATACACATTCCTCCGATAAAGTATTAATAGTTTACATAAAAATATTACTAATCCTGTATAAAAATTATGAGAAAAGTTAGAAAATATAATTAAAAGGGGAAAGCAAAATGCAAAAAATAAGCGTGGTTACCTGTAATAAAAAAGCAGAAAATCTTATATCTGAGCAGTTAAAAAATGTTAAGGAGTTAAAATTTTATCCAGATACTATCCATATGTTAAAGGATAAAGGAACGAAAGATTCTGACTTGATAATATACGACGCCTGTAATAATAAATTTGCGAAAGAGGATATAACAATTCTTCTTGAAAAAGAAAAAGGAAAGAAAATTTTTATATTAACTTCTAAAAAATATCCGTTAGACAAAAATGGTTTTGATGAAAATATATCTGTATATCTTATTCCAGATGAAGTTGCCCAGTTTATAAAAGACCTGAATAAATTTGTTTATCCAGAAAAAAAATTACTTGAAAAAGAGATAGACAAAGCAGTCCATAGTTTTGAAAACTTCAAGGAAAAAAATGGAGAAACCTGCAATAAAGAGGAAAAAGAAATAACCTCCAAAACCAAAGAAAATAAAGGATTAAAAAATACACAAAAGCCCTTTGACGAAGAAATTAAACTAAAAATTGCAGATTTAACAAAACAAAAGATTTCAACAAGCTCCATTGATATATCTTTTTCTATAAACAGGGACAAAATTGAGGAAATCATAATAAATTACATAATAAATGACATAATGACAGATATAAGAGAAAACATGGACTCTATTACAGAATCTATAAGGGACAGCATAAAAGAAAAAATACTTCTGATGATAGAAAATGAACTGAAAGATGAAATAAAGAACAGAACACTTGAAACTTCAAATGAAATAGTTTCAAACATTCTTCAAAACAAACTTGCCTCTATGTTTAATAACAATAATCATTAAAAATAGGCAGTTTATCTTTTAAAATTTTTGAAATATATTATGTAGAAACCAAATGCAGAGGTGTATGTTTTTATGGATAAATTAAAAATAGACGCAAAAAAGGAAATATTAAATAAATATTTTGAAGGAAAAAAAGAAATAATAGAAAAACATTACGCAGGGGCAAAAGGACTTGACTGTGTCACAGAGCTTTCAGACCTTACAGATGAAACAATAAAAGCCCTTGCAGAACTGTCATTTCCAGAGTACGAAAAAGTTACAATTGTTGTTTTAGGTGGTTATGGAAGAAGGGAACTGTGTTTTAAATCTGATATAGATATTTCCCTTGTTTTTGAAGATGACGATATAGAAAACTTAAAAGCTGGAATTGAAAGCTTTTACTATTCCCTTTTAGATATGAAAGTTGATATTGGATTTTCACCAAGGGATATTAAAACATTTATAAAATTAGCAGAAGAAGATTTAACCGTTGCTACATCACTGCTTCAAGGAAGGTTTATATTTGGAAATAAAGATATATACAACCACTTAAATAAAGAATTTAAAAAATTGATAAAGTCTAAAAGAAGGGCTTACATTGATGCCACATTAAAATCAAGAAAGATGAGATATAAAAGCACAGGTAGCAGTATATTTATGATGGAACCACACGTTAAGGAAGGAGAAGGGGGACTTAGAGATTTCCACGAGGTTTTCTGGATAGCAAAAGTTTTAGACGATGTTGATAGCTATTACTACTTCGTAGAGAAAAATATCATTTTAGATGAAGAGTACAGAGAACTAATGAAAGCCTACGATTTCATTTTAAAAATCAGAAACCAGATGCATTTAATATGTAATAAAAAATGTGATGTTTTAGTTTTTCCATTACAGGAAGAAGTTGCAAAGAGATTAGGATATGCAGAAGAAGATTTTGATGAAGACCAGATTAGAGAAAGTGTTGAAAATATGATGAAATTCTACTATCTGAATGCAAAATCCATAAATACAATAACTAAAAGGATACTTAAAGCCCTAACGGAAACCCACGAATACGAATACTGCGAACCAATAGATGATGTTTTCATAAAAACAACAACGGAAATAGATATTATAAATGAAGAAAAATTTGAATCTAATCCTTTAAATGTATTAAAAGCTTTTAAATACTTTAAAGAGTACAGTTTAGATTTTTCACCAAATTTAGAATTTTTAATAAGAAAAAACCAAAAATTTGTTAAGGAAAATATTGATAATCCTGAACAGAAAAAATTAGTCAGAGAAATTTTTAGTAATGTAAACAACCTCCCTAAAACATTAAGAAAAATGCAGGAATTTTTTGTTTTAGACAGTCTTATACCGGAATTTGGCTTCCAGAGATGCCATTTCCAGTACGATGCCTACCACAAATACACAACAGATGCCCACGCTATAAAGGCTGTTGAAATGCTTGAAAACCTGTACGAATTAAACACTCCAGAAAAGAAAAAGATGTACGAGTTATATAAAGAAATTGAAAGGAAAGACCTTCTTATATGGGCAATTTTCCTTCACGACATCGGAAAGGGA